>JAPYWO010000026.1 GCA_028276305.1 Candidatus Thermokryptus sp. | reverse complement strand
CGACATTGATGACAACGACCGCAAGTTATATGCATTTCCGCCGAGACGATAAAGTTCTCCTTCAAAACACTTATCAAATCAACATCCTTAGCAAGCTCGTCAACATTTCTTCTCCCAACGAAATCAACGAGCGTCTTATCATCCGAAACCCTTTCAAAGAGTAATCCAGCTAAATGCCTTCTTGCAACTTCTCCAGCATCAACTATTCTACCAGCAAATTCATGTCCTATTACAACATAAGGTGCTGAATTTGAAATCATCTCGTCCTTCAAAGATTGCTTGCTGTTATAAATTCCAACATCCGTCCCACAAATCGCTGTTGCTATAACTTCAATTTTAACTTCGGTTGGTTCAGTTATTTCCGGGATGGGAACTTCGGCAAGAGCCAACCCCTTTTTCCACTCCCTGTCAGGGCGGGGGGTCTCCTTGATGATCGCCTTCATGGTGTTGCTTTCCATTTGTGAAATGTCCTTTCTTTTTGAAAGAACCGATTTTTACGGTTCGCTTGTAAATATAACCAAAAGATTCGTTTTGTTCAATCATCAAAAAGTTAACACTTGCTTTTTACCCATCTTAATTTTATCTTGAATTGCAAAAATAAGCCAAAAATTAAAGATGTTCACCGGCATAATCCAAGAGGTTGGAAAAATAAAGTCAATAATTCAAAAGGGCAACGCAAGGATTTTAACAATAGCATCGGTCAAACTGATAAACGAAATTAAACCCGGCGATAGCGTCTCTGTAAACGGAGTTTGTTTAACAGTCGTTGAGAAGTCAAATAATTCATTCAAAGTTGAAGCAGTTGAAGAGACAATAAAAAAGACAAACCTTGGGAAATTAAAAAATGAGGACCCAGTAAACCTTGAACTCGCTTTAAAACTTGGGGAACGCATCGGAGGTCATCTCGTCACAGGGCATATTGACACGACGGGAAAAATTAAAAAGATAAAAAAACTCCCCAAAAGCTGGCTCTTTGAGATCAACTTCCCAAAACAATTCAGAAAATACATCATCAACACCGGCTCAATCGCCGTTGATGGCATAAGCTTAACAGTAGCAGACATTGACGACGACACATTTACAGTTTCAATCATACCTTACACCTGGAAAAACACAAATTTTAAATTCAAAAAGGTGGGGGATGAAGTTAACCTTGAGTTTGATTTCTTCGGGAAGTACATTGAAAACTTTTTAAAAACTTTCAAGGCAGAAAACTATGGCAAGAAGGATAAAATACTGGATAGAGGATGACGGGAAAAACTTCATAACCGATGATGAATGGGAAGAGATAATGAGATTGCAGAGATGGTATAATTCCGAGTTCGTTTGGACAGCCGGGAAAATCAACTTCAAAAGGTTTGCTGTCTTTCCAAACTGGGAAAACATTGAACTGATGATGTGGGCTGGGGAAAGCGAGCCCGTGAAAAACATCATATCAAAAAAGTTTGAAGCTCTTATCTCCTCCGGAATGAACGAAAGTGAAGCCCTGGAAAAACTTGAAAAGGAAGGGTTTGTGATATTAAAAAGGGGCGGTTACATTGATAACTCAATCGCAAGTGGCATAACAAGAATCGGCGGTAATGAATTCAACGCATATCTTCTATGCGAATTCCTACTTAAGGCATCGCTAATCGCAACCGGCGCTGAAATGACGATATACGACGAAGGAGAATTCATAAAAAGTGGTCTTGTGAAGATAAAAGCTGGCATTGTATATGTCCCAAAGACCGAAAAGGTCTCGGATGAGAAATGGGGCGAAATGAGAAGACACAAAAAGGTCTTCTCAATAGTTGACCCCGCAAAATATACAAATTACCCCCGTCTCAAAAATGTGATACCAAACTACAACTCATTGAACAGAAAAGATAAATTAGCCATACTTCACGATTGGAATTGGCTCGGTTATGGCGACCCATATGATTTTGAAGGTGATGACCTCACGGGATATGACCTTAACAAAAAAGCAAAGGGAATCGTCTTCTTAAAAGAAAATCAACCTTGAAGAGATGAAGAAATTCCTCTGGATGATTTTAATTGCAAATCTCGCTTTCTCACACGATTACTGGCTTCAACCAAAAAAATTCCATCTATCAAAAGGAGAAACGCTTGACTGCATATTTATTATAAAATTAAAAAGGGCAAAAAACACAAAAGACGTAGAGGAAATCTCTACGCCCTCCTTACTTTTTCGTTCAACGAACTAACAACATTTTTCTGATCGCCATTTTTCCCGATGATTTTAACCTGTAAAAGTATACGCCACTGGGCAAAGTGCCAGCATCAAAGTACACCTTATGTATCCCAGCGGGGCGTTGTTCATTCAGCAATGTCGCCACCTCACGACCCAGGGGATCAAACACACTCAACGAGACCATCCCTGCCTCAGGTAGTGTGAAATAAATAACGGTGTTAGAATTGAACGGATTGGGATAGTTCTGGAAAAGAGAAAATCCTATTGGAATTTCAGGATTAATTTCTTCTTTAAGGATCAATTCCTTGATGCTCAATGGTCCACCCTCACCATAGACAAGCACCAGCAACCAGCCCGAAGATGTTTCGTTGTTAGAATTATCCGTTACCCTTGCTTCTATCTGTATTGTCAATGAAGAGTTAGTATATGGAGCATAAATAGAAATAGGATTGCCAGAACCCACATATTGTTCCCTTCCGTTAGGTTCATAAACATACCAATTGTAGGTAAAGTTACCGGAGCCACCATAAACCACCGCCGTGTATTCACCAACGCTTCCACTTGGAAGCGTCTCTGGACCAGATATGGAAACACCAAAGCTTGGCGGTAACGGTGGTTCATTAGTTGTAATTCCATGAGCAGCAAACACAGTTCGAAGTTGAGAACGATACGCCCCATTATATGTGCCGTTGTCAGCTATCATCATATTATAGAGATAATCTGAGAATGTCCGGGCCCGAGGAACTATTTGAAGTGCCTTGAAAGCAAGATTATCAGCTACATACGACCCAACAAGCTCTCGGAAATCCCACACAGCTCCCCCAATAACTTGACCGTTCCAATGAGCACCTTGCCAATCGGTCCACGTAAAAGTGTTGTTGTCGAGGTTTCTACTAACACCAACGTCTTCTCCAAGAATCGGATCGTTGTTGATCGTGCATGCGAAGTAGTCAGATAACCCCTCATCCATCGCACTTGCCTCTGTGTAAGGTTCATTCGGATTTCCTATCCAACCGCCGTATATCCTATAGATCGTATTATGCGTGTATTCATGATAGACAACATCACTTGAACGAGCCCATGGTCGACCATTTTGCGATCCAAAGTATATATTTGTTCCATCTGCTGCCGCATTCACATCCGCTCCCAATCCCACCCTTGCCCTCATTTGATAGTCCATCCCGGTGTAGTTGAACGGAGCACCGCGATAGAAATCGTGGATTCGGCTGGCGTGATACCAAACGTTTGATGCGTCTCCTGCGGCCCAGTCATAATCATGCCTGATGCTTGCCGCTGGTGTGAAAGCAAAAGTATGCCGAATCAGATTATCGTTCGCATTGCGCAATTGTATCCAATTGTTCTGCAATGGGAAATCGAGATAATAGGTGGCATATGCCACTTAATAAGTTATCGAATAATTGCCATTCTGCTCAGCATTTGTCCGAGCAATTCTTTGTCCTAACAAGTTGTACATGCTTATATCCGTGATAGGATAGGCAACCCTTACCGGAAGATCATTGCTACGTTGAGGATAATAGTTGCCTGTGATGGTCCCATAGATAACATCATGGCGAATGTTGCTGAAACACTTAACTATGCTACCATCGTCTGCGCTCAAGAAGTAAACTGAGTCCCTCAATGTTTTTAAGGAAGCAAGATGTATCTTCCAAACGAGATAATATTTATATTGCGTCCCCTCCTCTATTGGTAGTATAATAAGTGATGGCTGGTGAAGCACAATGATGGAATCTAATTGAAATCGTCGTTTCGCCACCTCAAGTGCTCTTTCAGGAGAAATATGTGGAACCGGTTTTATGGATACCCCAGGATGTACGGTGGCACCCAATGTTACTACATATCCCTGCGGATCAACGCTGAAGCCAATTTCTGAACCATAAATAGGAATATCAGAAACAATTTGCTCATATTCCACAAACCACCATTGACCATCAGTGTCTACATTCTTCAGTTTAATGCTTTTTGAAGTTATTTTTAGAACATCCTTGTAATCATCAATCAGACGCTCTCCAAGTTGTTTAATTGTTTCGGATGATAGATTTCGTCGCTTATATCCATACCGACTTATATGCAAATTAAGACCAAAGATTCTTTTAGCGCTACCTGTTTTCTCATAAATCTCAGCCTGAAGGGTTCTTCCATATTTGTCCTTGAATGAAATGATGCTCTGCGCTATGGCAACTTCAAGTAAGAAGAAAACAAGCACAAAAAACACAATAGAGCGAATAATCGTTTTAGAATTCATGGCGATTCCCCTCCGTAAATATTTTTTGAAGGTTATGTTATATCGCACTGCCATGTTGTTATCTCTCAACTCTCATAACGGAATCACCTCCTCCGCCAGCTTGTGGCTCTTGAATAAGCATCTTTATGTGGGAAAGGGGTTATGATACGAACAGAACTGTCCGAAATGTTTACAATTACAATATCCTTTGGATAGTTACTATATGGATTATTCGGGTCACTTCTAAGATTCGGGTCTTCTGTATTGCAGAGTATCTTTTGACCGTCAGGCGACCAATCAACCGGATACTCATATTGGCGTGAACTTATGGATAACTGCCGACGGTTTGAACCTTCGGAATCCATTAAGTGAAGAAATCTCCCTCTAATCCCATTTCGGGTCGTCAACGAGTTAAAGGCAATTGTCATTTTATCTGGTGATAAGCAAGGGTTGCCATCATCCGCTTCATATGGACTGATCGTTTTAAAATAATTACCCGTTCTTATGTCAAGGTAAGCGATCTGCCCTGTGCCGTTCGCTTTGCCTGAACTATCACGGCGTGCATAATCAAAATAGAAACCCAAGAGTGTTGAGTCATCAACAAATGCGGTCACAAACTCCAAGAGATTCCTGTAACTGGTGATTCTTCGCTCGTTCTTACCATCAACATCAATGATAAAAATGTCAAAATCCCCCGACATCTCCGGAGGCATTAAACGGGAGAAAGCAATTCTCTTCCCATCGGGCGACCAGACTGGCTTGGTGTCAAGTGGATAATGGAACGCCTCCAACGGAGGGTTTGTCAACTTGTATCGTCCTGTCCCATCGGCGTTCATTACGTAAAGTACCGAGCCTCGCTGCGTAGGACTCAGCCTATCATCACGACTCGAATAGACTATTTTCGTCCCATCCGGCGACCAGCGTGCTTCAATGATTGGAAAGTTCGGATCATCAGTCAGTTGCCTGACATCGGAGCCATCTTCGTTCATGCTGTAAAGTTGCCATGTCCCACTCTTGTCTGAAACAAATAAAATCGGACCAGCTTCAAAACGCCTATCCGGCACCCCAGGATTTTCCCCACATGTTTGCAAAAAGAAAATCGCCAACACCAGCACTACAAAAGTGCTTATTCTCTGTTTTCCCCGCAAAATTAACCGCTTCATATACCTCTCCTACCTTAGTTTGTATGCAGCATTGATATTATAAAAAAACAAAATTTTTCGCAAATTTAAGAAACCAAAGAAAAAGAAAATCAACCTTGAAGAGATGAAAAAATTCCTCTGGATGATTTTAATTGCAAATCTCGCTTTCTCACACGATTACTGGCTTCAACCAAAAAAATTCCATCTATCAAAAGGAGAAACACTTGTGGTTCATCTCTATGTTGGCGATAAACTTGAAAAGGAAATTGAAAGGGAATTTCAAAAAAATATGACTTTGAAATTTGAGCTGATCACCGATTCATCGTCGTTTAATCTTGTTGATGAAATTAATGATAAATCCATCCCGGTCCTCGTAAAGAAAATCAACTTTGAGGGTCTCGCCCTGCTTTCAATGGAAAGAGATTACGCATATATTGAACTAAAACCCGAAGAATTCTCCGAATACCTAAAACATGAAGGACTTGAGGATGTCCAAAAACTTAGGGAAAAACTCCCGCCTCGCAAGGTTGAGAGAGAAAGATATAGGCGATTTATAAAATCGTTAATTATGATCGGCGATAAACCTGTGGGAAATGTTTATGGAAAAATCCTTGGGCAAAAACTTGAAATAATTCTCCTTGACAACCCATTCAAAACAAAACCCGGCGATGAAATAACAGCTCAAGTTCTATTTGACGGAAAACCCCTTGCTGATAAAACAATAACCGCATACAACCTTGAACCAGAAAGTAAAAAAATCAACGAGTATAAAGCTAAAACTGACAAAAGCGGGAGGGTTAAATTCAAAGTAGAAAACCCTGGGTTATGGCTAATCCGTCTTGTTCATCTTTTAAAATGCAACGGTTGTGAGAACGCCGACTGGGAAAGTTTCTGGGCATCTTATAGCTTTGAGATCAAACCGAAATAAACCTTCACTTCACTTTGACTTTCTTCGCTTGCGCTTGTTTCGGCTTTTCCTCAAGAAGTTTATCAGCGAGCGCAATCCCAGCGTCAATTATTGACCTTATAGCAAGGAGAATTTCCTTGTTCGCTTGGATGAAATGCTTTTTCGTCTCGTTCAATTCCGGCGGTAATGACTCAAGTATAGATGAAATATCCGGCAACGGTATGTAATACTTCGGGATTTGCTTCTCTTCCGGCATTTTTCATCTCCCTTTAATTTTTTCAAATTCAATCGTCAAAACCCCATCTTCAAGCTTCGCTTCAACGACTCGCGATGATGCAAGGGTGTGTGGCAAAAAGATATTTCTCCTAAAACTTGGAAGTTCAATTATCAATTCATCATTCTTAACCCAAACATTGACATCTCTTTTTGAGAAGAAAGGCATTTTCAATTTAAGGTGATATCTTCCGTTTTTCTCCTCAATTTTCATCGGCTTACCCTCATAAAAAATCTCGGTTGGGTCGTCTTCCCCGTATAAATTGACGGCAAACTTTAAGAGCTTATTCAAACCAACAATCTCATCATCCCCAAGGAATGATATTTTCATCGGTATGGGTGCGAACGCCTCCTTCACAAATTCAACATGTTTATTCTGTGTCTGTTTCCACTTTTTGAAATGTCTATCTTCAATTTCATCAGGGAAAACCTTGTTAACAATTATAAGATCAACCGGGAAACCAAAAAGATTCAAATAAGTATAAGCCCTTTGGGATTCTTTTATTACCATTTTTTCCGGGTTAACAACTATTCTAACGCTTGATGTTTCAACATCGGTTAAAATCTTCTTCGTGTGTTCAATTTTTCTATACAGGTCTTCAACTTGTGAATAAACATCATCTGTTGGAAGCGGAAATTTCACAACCTTTTCAGCTACTGGTCTGATTGTTTTGACAAGTTTTCTCTCAAGGGGGAAAAACCTTTCCATATACCAGCTCACAATGTCCGGGAAACTTAACATCCTGATCGTGCTTGCGGTTGGAGCACAGTCAACAATCACCACATCATAACTTTTATCCGAGTGATAATCGTTTATCTTCAACAAGCTGAAAAGTTCCTCAAGCCCTGGGAAGATCGCAAACTCCTCAGCTATAAACTTATCAAATCCTTGATAGGAGAGAAACTTTACGATGAATCCTTGAATTTTATCCCAATTTATTCTGAGCTCTTCGTTAACATCAAGTTCCTGCGCCCAGAGTTTCTCTGTGACTTTGACGGGGAACTTGCCGATTCTTTTGCCGAAAGAATCGCTTAAACTATGTGCTGGGTCTGTGCTTATGACGATCGTTTTATATCCAAGTTCGGAACATAAAACCCCGGTACCAGCTGAGACGGTTGTTTTCCCAACGCCACCTTTTCCAGTATAAATGATGACTCTCATTTCTCAAGAAGCGACTAAAAATTTTATTCAAGTTTAAGTTAAAATGAAGGAGTGATAAAATCAAATTCCCCCTTGAAAAAATAAATTTTGTAGCGCGTGCGGGATTCGAACCCGCGATCTCCGCCTTGAGAGGGCGGTGTCCTAGACCACTAGACGAACGCGCCATAAAAAATTTTGAGCGCGAGACGGGACTCGAACCCGCGACACCCAGCTTGGGAAGCTGGTGTTCTACCACCTGAACTACTCGCGCTCAAACTTCACTATAAATATAAATCCACCAACCGAAAAAATCAAGTTTAACGAGAACTCGTCGGGAGCATGAATTAGGGAAAAGATGGTGAGAAGATACTATGAGACGAGGAACTACTCACAAGTTGCAAGGGAATTTGTGACAAAGAGGGCAAAGGATGAAGTTTTGGATTGAGAGGTTTGAGAGAAGAGGTTGCTGGTTTAAATTGAGTGTTAAGAACAATTGTATCAAGATGTGAACCTCCTCTCACTTATGTTACGCAAGCCATCAAAGAACACGGGCATTGAATCCCTTAACCTGTAACAACAGAAGTAGATTTAGCGCTTTCTGTCTTGTTCAATCCCAGAAGACTATCAATTTTTACCGATTTTGATAAACCTAAAAATCAGTGATGAGTTCAATAAACAAATGTCACTGGAATTCGCATCATTTAAAATATACGCTTAAACCGAACCGTACCCCATCGCTGGAAAGTTGCCTAAATTTAATCGTTTCATTCCCTGTGATATAACTTTTTCCTGTTTGTGAGATTGTAGTTCTATTGTATTCTCTCTTTTCCCGGGAATATCCCAAGCTGATTCTGTACTCTGCGTGAAGAGAAATTGATTTTGAAACAAACCACTCAACACCTACCAAGCCAGTAAGCCCTAAAGACCAACCGGTTTTGGTTTCATCTAAATTAGTGCGAGGATGCCCCGGGTAAGGCGAAACCCATTCATCCTTTTTCTCGGATTTACCAAAACCAAGGAAAGGACCCACTCCATAGAAAAATGAAATGCCCGAATAACTTTCGGAATACCAAATTAGCTGTGTGTTAAACCGAACGTAATACCGGGTTTGATCCGATTTTGAAAGTGTTTCACCGACAGAATCAACTTCTGTCAAATCAAAATTAGATTTACTGAGAGAAAGTTCACTGCCGACCCGAACTGCCCGTAAGGGTTTTAAGTGATATTTATAAGAAAGCGCAGCTCCTTGAAAAGAAGTGAGAGTGAAATTACTTCCGATTTGAAATTGAAGAGCTTTTGAATTTTCAGTCAAAGGTTTGGAACCTGATTGTTTGGCTATAGATCTTAGTGGCAATGCAAGGGCAAATAGAAACAGCACGATTTGTAATGGCTTCATTGTATTTCTCCGTTTTATTTTGAAGTAAGCACTTTTAAATTAAACAA
>JAPYWO010000025.1 GCA_028276305.1 Candidatus Thermokryptus sp. | reverse complement strand
GATACATTGCTCTCACAGTATAGAGCATGATTATTGATTTTCCCGAGCCCTGGGTGTGCCAGATTATACCGCCTTTTCCTTCTGGGGTTTCCTCTTCTTTTAGACGTTTTAGTATTTTTTTAACGGCTCTATATTGTTGGTATCTTGGGACGACTTTGACAATTCCACCTTTGGGGTCTTCTTTAAAGATGGTGAAGTTGTGGAGAATATCAAGGAGTGTGGTTTTGTTTAGCATTCCTTGAATTAGAACTTGCTGGCTTGTTATGCTTGTTGAATTAGGGTCTATGTCGGAGAGGGCATAAGGGTATGGGTCTTTCCATTCCACGAAGTGTTCATATTCGCCGGTGATAGTGCTATATTTTGCAACCTGGTTTGATGTTGCTATTGTGAAAAGGTTATACCAGAATAGTTTTTCGTTACCTTCTTTTGCTCCCCTTCTGTTTGAGTATCTCATGATCTGAGTTATTGCTTCTGCGATGGGGTCGGCAATAGCTGGAGATTTACATTCAACCACAACAAGGGGCAGACCATTTACAAAAAGAACAATGTCTGGGATTATGTGCTTTTCCGTTCCGGGGACATTTACTTTAAACTGGGAGATGGCTATAAAGGAGTTATTCTCAGGGTTTTTGAAATCAATAAAATACACAGATGGGCTTTTTTCTCCCGTTTTTCTGTTTTCGGATACGGATGTATTTTCAAGAAGAAGCTCGTGGATTTCTCTATTTGCTTCTAAAAGTGAATTGGCTTGTGGGGTTGTAATTCTTCTAACAACTTCGTTTATTTGGTCTTCTTCTATCCATGGGTTTATCCTTTTGATGGAGTCCCTTAAAACACCTTCAAGGATAACTTCTCGGAAGCTTTCTCTAAATTTGATGCTGTTGCCATAGATGGGATTAAAGTGTTCGTCAAAGTTTGTAATTTCCTTTACATCTTCTGGGTCGTCTTTGTTCTGTCTGTATATTTCCCAGCCAAGTTTTTGGAGCTGGGCGAGGAACGGGTTTTCTACATAATGTTCTTCGTCAAGTAGATACATTTTCTGCGCCCTCCTCAATTAAATGGTTAACTCTTACTTTTCCGGTGAGTAGGTCCTGCATTAAGCCCTGTTTCAGTCGTTCAAGTTTTTCTTTATATTGTTCTTCTTTTTCTATGGTTTGGTCTATTTGTGAAAGAATTTCGGCGATGCGTTGTTGTTCGGGAAGAGAGGGAAGGGGGAGGAGCATTTTCTTTAGTTTTTCAATAGTTAAAGCAGGTTGGCTTGTTCCTATTATTAAATCATCTTCCTGAATTCTATACCATAGATTAAAACATTTAACGAAATAAACTTTATTTAATTTCTCTCTTAATTTTAGCCACAGTAGATTTCCATCTTTAAAGTAAAACGGCAGATCCTCTTTTTTAACTAAATAAACCACCCCCAATGTGCCGACAGCAGTAATTAGAATATCACCAGCTTCAGGAACCCCAAACTTATTCATAATATTTTTAAATTTATCATATGAAATATATAATGTTGCTCCTGAAAATGTTCCATTGAATAACTCTATTATTTCTTTAGATCTAAAGAATGGCACACCTTCAGTTAAATACTCATCGTAATAAATTCTTTTACTTGATGTAATAAAACTAACCTCCCCCAACTTCACCACTTCCCACTCCTCTGGTATCCTGCCAATTGGAGAGTCTTTAAACTTGTGAGTTTTTTCGCTTCTGATGTTGCCGTTTTCGTCTATGCCTTTGGTGAGTAAATCCTGCAGAAAGCCCTGTTTTATGCGTTTATATTTTTCTATAATCTTTTCGGTTTTTTCTATGGCGTTATCAACGGTTTCAAGGATTTCGGCAATTTTGCGTTGCTCAAGTTTATTCTCCGGGAAAATTATAAAAATTCTATTAAAATCATCGTTAGAAATTGCCTCTTGCGTAGTCCCCTCTGCTAAAATATCTTTTTGTGTGTTGAAAAAATCACTTATTAGGTATTGATAAACAAATTTAGGCTCTATTTTCGATTCAAGTAGGACAAAACCAGTTGATAAGATGTAATCTTTCTCTAAATTTTCATTTATTAGCAAAACCTTAACTGTATTCCGCATTCTGGCAAAAGCCAATTTCCCCTTTTTAGGTTGCATATTGGCACGGGATGGTCTATTTTTGTAGGTTATCACATCTTCAATATGGGTTATTTTGGTTCCCTGAACCGAATTAGTGGATAAGTAATTCTTGAACCCTTCAAAATATTCAATGCCACTCCCAACTATCTTAAAATAATCTTTATCCCCCAACCTTACCCACTTCCAACCCTCTGGCAAGCCCTTGGGTTCTTTAAAGTCCTTGGTTTCTGCCATAGCTTTCGCACCTTGTTTTTTAGTATATTCAGCTAATTAAAATCATAATATCCCAACTTTGTTAGAAAGTCGTCTAACTTTTTAACTTCTTGATCTCTTTCCTGTTTCAGTTCCTCCAGCGAGGTTTTATATTTATCCCATAGGTTCTCAAAAATCTTTATGAGTATCTTTTTCTCGTTGTTTAGGTATCTGTCAAGTTGTGATTCAATTACTTGGTAGAATTGGCTCATAATTAAGTCCTTTGCGGAGGTTTCTGTTAATTGTGTTCTTTTTTGTAGTATTTTTTCCCCAAGTTCATCTAATTTATCATTGAGTGATTTTTTAATTTTTTTAAGTTCTTTGTCTTTTTGTTCAATTCTTTTGAGTAGTTCTTCAAATTTTCCCGATTCTTTTAAAGAGGATTCGTTGCCATTTTCTTTTAGGTTTTTAATAAGTTCTTTGAGGTATTTTATCACATTATTAGCGGTTTTTCCGCCTTGTTCTTCTTCATCCCAATCCTCTACTTCATCAAGGATATCGTTAAGTTCTCCTTCAACAGTAGCAACTTCGGTTTCAAGTTCTTCAATTGCTTCAACATCGGATTTGAAAAATTTTTCTTTTATTGTCTCGTCATCAATTAAGTTCTCGTTCCAGCCAGCAGAGATAACACTTTTAAAATCGTATCTTAATTGTTCCCACCAATTGGCGAAAACACCTGCAATTTTAAATTCGTCAAGCACACCAAGGGGCAGGAGTTTTTCTTTTAATTTACACAAAGCTTTATTTTTGAATTCCCAAAGGTTTTTATTACCGGGTAATTTTTCAATCTCTGGGGAGATTTCCTGCCACCATTTTAAAAGTTCGGCTCTGTGAGTTGAGAACACTCTTTTAACATTTTCGTCGTTTTCAATGATTTCTCTGATGGTGCTTTTTTCTTTGATGTTTTCATTAAATTCTAAATAGTTTGTGTTTTTTTCTTTTAAAAATATCTCGGGTGAGAACATAAATTTTTGGAAGTGTTCTTTATGGAGTTCAATTTCTCGTTTAGGGATACCTCCAAGGATATGGGCGTGGACATCTTCAATTTCGGGGTCGGGAGAGTTATCAACATAACGGCGAATGTTAAGGTTGAAGTCATTTTTTTCTATTTCGGTTATGTCTACGATCCTTGAATACTTTGGGATTTCTTTTTTCTCGTGGAAGACAGTGGCGATTTTTTCAATGTCTTCGGGTCTTAGGTAATTTTGGTTTCTTCCCTCTCCGTATTCCCTATCGGCGTTTATGAATAGAATTTTGTTTTTCATTTCTGGGGGTTTATTCTTGTTGATGACGATTATACAGGCGGGTATTCCCACATTATAGAAAAGTTTTGCTGGGAGGCCGATGATGGCTTCAATCAGGTCGTCTTTGACGATTCTTTCTCTTATTATTTTTTCTTGACCGCCACGGAATAGGACACCGTGAGGCATAACGCTTGCCATAATTCCGGTATCTTTCAAGCTTGCGATCATATGTTGGAGGAACATCAGGTCGGCTTTTTTGCCGTTTTCTGGGGTGAAGCCATATTTAAATCTTTGGGGGAATTTCATATTTACGCGGGAGTAATTCTGAGAAAATGGTGGATTAGCGAGGACACGGTCAAATTGTTTTATATAGCCGTTTTCAACAAACATTGGGTTGGTAAGTGTGTCTTCGTTTTCAATGTGTGCGTCGGGTATATCGTGTAGGATCATGTTCATTTTACAAATTGACCAGGTAAGACCGTTAAGTTCTTGTCCGTATAGTCCCAGGTTTTTGGGGTCTTGTCCTTGTTCTTCAACATATTCTCTTGCGGAAATGAGGAAACCTCCGGAGCCGACGGTAGGGTCATAGATGGTCATTCCTTCTTGTGGTTTTACGAGCATAACCATTAGTTTTTTAACTTCTGGGGGCGTGTAAAATTCGCCTCCCTTTTTACCTGCTGAGTCGGCAAATTGTTTTAGCAGGTATTCATAAGCGGCGCCGAGCAAATCGGGAAATTCAAAATCGTCGTTTGTAAGGCGGTATTTGTTGAAATGTTGAATAAGGTCTATAAGTTGTTGGTCTTTTAGTTTTGTTTTTCCTTTTACAGCGTTAAAATCAATATGTTTTAAGACGCCTTCAAGTTCGTGATTTGCCTCTTCAATTGCTGATAGAGCTTTGTTTAGATGGTTGCCGACATCTTCTTTTAGGTTGAGGATGTTGTGCCATCTAGCTCTTTCTGGGACGAAGAAGGTATCGCCGTAGGAACTGGGGTCTTCAAGGAGTTCATTGATTTGTTCTTCGGAGAAGCCCATTGATTTGAATTTTTGTCTTAGTTCTTGTCTTTTTACTTCAAAGACATCTGAGATGCGTTTTAAGAAAAGCATGCCAAAGATGTATTCTTTATATTCGGAGGCGTCCATTTTACCTCTTAAAATGTCCGCTGCTTTGAAAAGGTGTGTTTCAAGTTGTTTGAGCGTTATCTTTTTGTTGTTCATGGCGTTGGTAGTTGAGAATTTTTGTTATATATAAATAAGTTATAAAGATTTAAAGAATTTGGCAATTAGCATAGGTTACTTTACAATTTTTATTTGGTTTGGGGAGTTGAGGATGATTTCGGGTTTATTACGATAAAGTTTGATTTGTCCTGTGACGATAATTGTTTTGCCTTCAAGTGATCTGATGTTTGGGAATTTATCGGCGTCGGATTTGAAAATAACTGCTGTGAATGGATTGTCGGGATATATGCCATCAATGTTAAGGAAGATGTTTCCCCTGCTTGAGATATAGACCTGATAGACCTTCCCTTTTACGGAGGCGAACTCGCCGATGTGATTGATGGTTTCGGTTGATGTGTAAATTTTTTGAGAGAGAAGGGTTTGGGAAAGGAATAAGAGAAATAGGATTTGGAAAATTGGGTTTGGTTTGTTAAATTTTTCGTTGAACATGGTTGATTTGTTGTTTTGTTTTTGAAAAGCCCCGGGAGAGCCCGGGGTTTTTTGTTTAGAAGTTAAGGAAAAATGGGGAAAATGGCAAGGGGGAGGGGTTGAGAATGGTAATAAAAAAGCAGAAGAGGAATTAACATCCAAAATAACTTTCATCATCTTTATCTATAGGATCTCAAATAATATCTTTCCTATTATATTTTTCAGAAGCACTAGTTTCACTTGATTACTTAAATTTGCTTTGAAAATGGTATTGAAGATGAAGAAAAAAAGAAAAAATTGCTTCTCGAATTGTTTTAGTCTTGTTTGGACAATTACCTAAATATTAGATACCGAAGTGAGGTTATATTTTTGAAACCGCTAAAAATTCATTTAATGGGTGAAGAGTTAATTTTCCCCAAAGTGCTCAAATTTAAATTTGCTTAAATTCAAAAAGAAAAGCAGAAATATGAGAAAAATTACCAACACCTTCTCAAAAGATATTTATATAGAGACTATTGAATAAAAGAAAGAGGCAAAAATGACCCAAAGATCACCATTAATTTTTAGTACTCTTTTTTTCCAATTCTTTTCTAACTTGAAGCATTCCCCACTTAAACGGATTTTTCACAGGATCAACTTCATCTTCTGTTTTTCCTTTATCTTCTGGCTTTTCCTTCTCTCCTATTAGTTCTTCTCCTAATAAATAAATTATTATAAAAATTGGAATAACTACCACTCCTAAAAATTCCATAATTCCTGCCACAAACCTTTGGTCTTAATTGTGAATGCGATTTCTTCGAAAATTTCACCAGAAAATAACTTATTGATCCAAATAATAGGAACTCCAATAGCCATTAATAAAATTACCATCTTAAGTATAATTGGAAAAAATTCATCTTCCGCTTCCGCTCTTTTTCTCCATTCCTCCATTTTTTTCTCTCTTCTTCTTTTAATTCTTCTCTTAATATTTCTCTTAACCTTGCTTCATTCATATTAACCTCCTAAAGTTAATTTTTTCCAACTTCTTAATTATAGAATACTCGTAGTTCCTTATATTCTTTTAAGAACCCAGGGTGATACATCTTTCTTAATCAAAATGATCATCAACTTTCCCTCCTTTCTTCTTAATTTAGGCTTTCACTAAAATTATATAAAAAATTTTTCTAATGTCAAAACAATCGAGTTGTTCGGATTTGCTTGGCATGGCTACTTTATTAATTTTCATCCTCACAGATATGGGTTTCATAATGGGACCCAAAGAAGTCGGAGATGCGCTGTGTCTCAACATGCCAATTTTTTTAAAAAGGCAAATATTAATCTTTGTAGCCTCACAAAAGTTAAAGGAGGTGTAGTAACAAAGTAAGAACTCAACTTCAAGTTGACTTAAAACTTTGATAAAACAAACGTAACAAATAAGCCATCTTATTCAACCTTTCCAAAGCCAGGTAATGTATGGCTAACTTACAATTTTTTTGCCAACTCTTTATGTGCGTTTTTCCTGGCCTCATCAATTGTGGAACCATAACCCGTTACATCACCGTGATCGGTATGTATCGTTACGCGGTAGTCATCGTGATCGAGTATCGTTAAGTAGAGGTCAAGATAATCAGGATCTTCTAGAAATTCACTCTTTATTTTGATGAATATCATTTCGGATCACCCTTTTGAACTTCTTTTTTTAAAGAACAACAAAGTAGAATTCAAATTGGTTTCACATCTTTTTTCGTTTAAAGTTTGACGATCAAGTCAATTTCTGCGAATGTGCCACATTTTGAGCAAGGGAGAGAGTATTTACCGCCTACTTTCAGTTCAGCAATTCCTTTATGATTGCAGGATTTACAGGTTATAAGGACCGGGACCGAATCGCCTTTATTTTTGCCTCAGATAAATCTGTAAAATTCGTTGTGTATTAGATACCTGTCTTTTAGAATTTTTAGCAAAAGTTTAAATGGGTGTGATACGAGTTTGTATTTATACCTGTGGTTGATAAGATCCATAACAAAGAGGACTCTATCAATTCCGAATTTATCAATTAAAGGTTGAATGTTGATGTTAGAGAAAAAGCCCTCTCCCTTTGTGATGACTTCTTTTTGAGCGTGTTGGGTTTTGGTTGAGTTATCAACATCGTCATCGTTTTTTCGGGATGATGATGATTTTTGCTTTTCTTCTTTAATATGGTTTTTCTTAGAATTTCGCTTTTTTCGTTTAACTTGTTGATTTTTAATTGATTTATTCGGTTTTGCTGTTTGAGTTTGTCCATACGGTGGACAATCTTTCTGGGTTTGTCCATACTGTGGACAATCTCCGCTGTTGTGGTTGTGGATAACTTCTTTTTGATTTTCAATTGTTTCGCTGTTGTTGTTTTGGTGGTTGCTGTAGTAATTCAAATTCATTTCCCAAATATCAATGATTTCATAAACATTTCTGGGACGGGTTTTGATTTTTTTCGTCCCTGCGTGTCTGATGAGACCAAGTTTTAGGAGTTTTTGAAGTGATTTCTGAACTTGGGATTTACTTACTTTCATTTTCCCTGCAAGGTAGCGGATAGAAGCCCAGCATTGCCCGTTGTCTCCTGCGATTCGTTTGATGTGGATATAAAGCATCTGATCATAGATGTCAAGTTCGGGGTGATCCAAAATCATATTTGGGGTTGCTGTGAAATACTTTCGGTTTGGCTGGAATGGGAGATGGTATTGATGGATTTGACTTTGAGAGAAATTTTTGTTATTTTTGTTATGCATAACCGCTTCTAGGTTTGTTTTGAAAGCCCTGGCGTTCCAGCGTCGGGGTTTTTTGTTTTTGTGTATTTATTTGCAATTTAATTTTTGTTAAGGAAAATGTCAAGTGGGTGGGGGTTAAATTAAGTGTATTTTGCTCTACCCTATCGTTTGTCCTTTTAATTTTTTTGCTATTTTTAAACAGATATAAAAGATTTATCGGAAAAAATTTCCGACGGAAAAATTTTCCGATGGAAAAAGATACCGATGGAAGAATTTTCCGCTGTAAAGACGATTAAATTGAGATATAGAAAATGGAAATTTTTTAGTAAAGCCATAAATGGTGTTAAAATATAAGAGGGGTTTATTGGGTTAGAAATTTAAGATTTGTGACTAGTTATTTTAAGGAAAGGTTAATTTTAGTGCATTAAAAGGAATATGTTTAGTTATAAGGTTTTAGTTAGGTTATTTAAATGTTCTTGAAATATGCAAAGTTGATTGTGAAGTTTTAAGTATAAAAGTGAGAATTTGCAAAAAAGGGGGAAAATTTTTATTTTTGTGACGATGAAAGGTTTATAGTTATAAAGCATATAATTCGCCTACCGATAGAATATATCACTTCCCTACTCCGATATTGCCTACCAAGTATATAAGTTTATTCATAATCAATAGAACGATTTGTTGAAAAACAAAGGAGAGAAGTAATGATCAAAATCAATTTCTCAAGGAGCGATGATGGTATAATTTTATCGGTTGATATAAGTTTTAGTATAGATTATATGAAGTTTATGGAGATCCTGGAGGATTTAAAGAATAATTATCTGGATAAGGAAAGCGTTAAAATGTATGATTCGGTATGGATGAATGCTAAGTCGTTTATTCCGGAGTCAAAGTTAGGGATATTAGGGGTTTATTACTTTGCGATGACAACTATGGCGAATATGCTTATTGAATATATTGGTGATGTTAAGTTATTTGGGGATATAGAAGCGGAGGATTTGAAAAATATTTTAAAGGATAGATTCCTGGAGTTTTTCGGTGATGTAGTTGAGAGAGATGTCCTTTTACTTATTTTAACCCTGATGGTGTTGACGAAGTATGAAATCAAATTAGATGGGTTGATGAATATAACTGCATAGCGAATTTGCCCGGTCTCAGTGTGGGACCGGGTTTTATTTATTTTTAGGTGGGGAGTATTAACGGAAGAAATTTCCGACGGAAAAATTTTCCGATGGAAAAATATACCGGTGGAAAAAATTTCCGCTGTAAAGTCGCTGGGTCTTGACAATTATCAATTTTTTATGTATCATTTAGTGTATCTTTTACATAGTGAGAAAACAAAGAGACACAAGCAAATGATGAAGACGATTGCGGTAATCAACTACAAGGGCGGTGTGGGGAAGACGACGATATCAATGTATTTGTCGTCTGCGCTTGTAAGGTTTTTTAACAAGAGGATTCTTTTGATTGACATTGATCCGCAGGCG
>JAPYWO010000024.1 GCA_028276305.1 Candidatus Thermokryptus sp. | reverse complement strand
CAGGAGAGTTTGAGGGAGTTTCTTGAAAGCGAGCCGGATATTTATAGTTATTATGAATAAAAGAGCGGAACGGATGAGGTTTAAAAAGGGGGATATAGTTTTAGTTCCATTTCCATTTACTGATTTAAGTGGGAGGAAGTTAAGACCTGCGTTGGTTTTATATGATAGTGGGTTTGATATAGAGGTTTTAAGAAGCGAGGTGAATGGTTTAAAGGTTAATTCTGTGATAAAGTTGACGAAGATGGCGACATTGAGTAGGGATTTGGTTTTGGGTAGGATAGGGGTTCTTGAGGATAAGTATTTAAAAGAAGTTGATGAAAAGTTGAAGGAGATGTTTGGTTTGTAGTGTTGAAGTGGGTTGGGGAGGGAGAAAGGATGAAAGGATTTTAACAGGGGGAGAGGGAACTTGCAAAAGTAAAGTTAGGGATAGGGGAATTTTAAAACTTGCGTAAGGGTGTTGAAGAGATTATATTTATTTATGGAGGGTCATTGAAAATAAAATTTTTGAAAAACTATGCCACTTGGCTTTGGCTTCTATTCATTTGCAGACCTTTACTATGACGATGTAATGTATCCTCATTTTGTCAAGTATATTTTGGGCTGGCTTGATGGGACACGAAAGGAGCGGTTGCAACTTGCTGAATATGTTGGCTTGATACCACGAATTATAAGGCGTGAGTATGGCAAGATTAACCCAGACCATCCTATCGTAAAAGCAAATGGTCAGATGGAGATTGAACAAGTGGGCGAGATACTGCATAAAGAATTTGGTGTTGATGTTGGTTTTGGATTTCCGCCGATGTATAAGCGGGTTGTTGGGCGGGCACACCCAGAATGGTTTGCTTTGTTTATTGACATAGTGAATAAAAGATGGAAGATTGCCGAAGAACTTGGTGGTAAATACCATCTTCCACCGCACGGGGATATGGCTGACGACAAGATAAGGGAACTTGTGGCACAGAGAAAGCAGGAACTTGGGGTTGAGACGATTGTAGTTCCAGTTGAAGAGGTGCTCTATAACAACGCAAAGTTTTTGAAACTATCGGAAAAAGCAAGGGGGTATTTTGAAAAAAGAATGAAAGAGTTGTGGGGATAGTATGTCGTTTTACTATCGTTTCGGTGTTACGGGCAAAAGGGAGTTAGGGTTTAAAGGCGAATTAATTTTTGATTTTCATAATTTTTTGGAATTCGTTTTAAAGGGTCTGGTAAAATAAAATGATGGCTGTTGAGGTATTGCCAAATTTTAATTTATTAGTTATATTCGTAGCAGAAACCAAAACTTTTTAAGTCTGTTTATAGCGTAATATGGTTGAAAGGAATTTTCAAAGAGACGCTTTAAAGATGCTTAAAGATGGGAAATCAGTGCTTGTCATTGCTCCAACAGGCTTGGGAAAGACAAGAGCTGGGTTGCAACCCTTTCTCCAGGAGCAACAGAACAACGCACTGCTGGGCACAAGGTTAATCTACACTTTGCCTCTTCGAGCGCTTGCTCGCGGTGTGGAAGACGAATGCAGGAGCCTTGGCCTCTGTCCAGTGATTCATCATGGTGACGAGCCGGAGAGCGAATTTTTCTCGGAGCGATTGGTGGTCACGACAATTGATCAATATTTGACTGCCTTTGCCGGAGCGCCTCTGTCGTGGGCATCTCATCTGAGTCATGCGGCAGCGGGAGCTGTGCTGACCAGTTACTCGGTTTTTGATGAGGTTCACCTTCTATCACCTCAGAAAGGGCTTCAGCTTTTATTCGCCATGCTCTATTTGCGGAAACGATGGGGCTTGCTCTCGTGTGTTATGACAGCCACACTGCCTCAATCTGTTGTGGATTTCTTTGAAAAATACTGTGGGTTAAAGAAGATACAAGCCTCTGATAAAGACATTGAGCAGCGAGATGGTTGGCGAAAAGTGTATTTGCAAATGGAGGGCACAAAGGATGGCAACAGGTTTGTTTGGAGCGAGAAAGACGAGAAAAGCCTAGCGGAGTTTGTAAGGAAGAAGTGGAGTGCCTGGGCGAGCTTAGGTGTTCACGGACCTCAGAAAGTGATTGTTTTCGTCAACACTGTGGAACGCGCAATCCGGGTGTATGATGAACTCAAAGGTCTTTTTGAAGATCAAGATAGACCGGAAGTGATTCTGGCTCACTCCCGCTTCACAAAGGATGACCGAAGGAATGTAGAAGATAAACTTTCCCAGTTTTTTGGGAAGAACGCAAACACGCACCCGGCGATCCTTGTGACCACGCAAGCTGCTGAAGCGGGGTTGAACATATCAGCTCCTCTGGTCATTACGGAGTTGTGCCCCATGGATTCTCTCATCCAGCGAGTCGGACGCTGTCAGCGATTCAATCACGATGGAAGTCCAGAACGCAAGGGAAAAGTGATTGTTGTTAAGCCAGCAGGGGATAAGTGGTATGTTCCTTACATCGATCAGGTGCGCCTTGTGGAAGTTGGTCATGATAATAAGGGCAAAGAGAAACGCAATACGAGTCGACCGTTACGTGCGATTGAATTCACTCAGATAGTGTTGGAAATGGAAGTGGGGAATCAGGAACTACTTCTAAATTGGCAGAAAGAACAGGAACTTATTACGAAGGCTCTTGATCGTTTGTATAAGGCGTATCTCGCAGGGACGACCGATGTAGAATTTGCCAAAGGTGAAGAGCCATTTAGTTCGCTTTTTGCAAAGCACAAGCCCAAGAAGAAAGAGACGGAAGAAGAACCCGAAGGCGAAACAGAGGAGGAATGACCATGAGGAAAGTGATCACACCTTCAGATGCGTTTGCCACTTACGAGCGGGCATTTCGTGCAGGTAGCCCTCGTGAAGTGGAAGAACTGCTTCGGGAGATGCTAAATGTACAGGTGGCGGTGGTAAAAGACAAAGACCAAGCTGAAGAGGAACTCCGGCAAGGGAAACGGTTAAAGACCGTGTCAGTCCCTTATGGTGTGTTTCTCGGCAAGATTAAGGGTAAGACTGTTTACCGACTGGATCTATCTGCCAAGAAGAAAAATCAGAGCTTTCTTGTTGAGGTGAAGAGTGATGAGGATATTCGCCCGAACTTTGCTTATGTGTTGCTGGCTGAAGAGGCTGGTTATAGCCCAGGAAAAGGATTGACTTTTGAAGGAGCCGGGAAGGAGACAGGTTTTGAACCCCAGCCAGATGCTGAGATGCGAGAGAAGACAACGACGGGGCGCTTTCAGAAATGGGAAGAGCATGCAAAAGGTGTGTGGGAGCGTTCTGAACGGATTACGAAGTTTTACCGACCATTTATTGAAAGGTGGGCGAAGGAAGCGCTTGGATTGGATGATGCTCAGCTTCAATCTTTTGTTGATTCCTTGATCTGGGCGATGCGGATTGCCGTCTATCTCCACGATGTTGGAAAACTTAACAAGCAATGGCAGGAAGTTGTTTGGCAAAATGAGCAAAAAATTAGCGGAAAGACAAGAGATGGTTATATAGCTCGAACAAGTTCCCTAAGCAATGCTGAGCAGAAAAAGGAGCTTGCAAGCCCGCCACCCCATGCACCTTTTGCGTATCTTTTCCTGCAGGCTTTGTTGAGAAAAGTCCTTGGAGACTACAGGTTCCTGGATACAATTGCCCTTGCAGCGGCACGACATCACAGTCTGGAGGTTACTGGAGCCGTTGAAGAGGGCAAGTTTGAATGGGATGAGTGGAATACTCAGAAGATTAACGAGTGGCTGCAGGACCAATTGTGCCAATTACTGGACCTATCGGGAGATGAAATTCAGCGGATTCAAGAAGCCATCAACGAGACTGCAAAAAGGATTACTGAGCCATCTAGAGCCGATGAACCGCCAGGACCAACGGATGATTTTTACTTTCTTTATTGTATAGCAAATCGTCTCGTCAAGATTTGCGATTGGGAAGACGCTGGAGATACAAACATTGAATTAAGGTAAGTTGCTATGGGACTGCCAAATCCGATAATACTTGAAAAGGAGCGCTATCTGGTCTATAAAACAGGCTTACCGTTTTACGATGCTGCTCGTCTTATTGGCGTGGCGCATCTTTTCTTCGGGACCGCTTCTGCCGAGGTGGAGGACAAAGGTGCTTACTGGGAAGTGAGGGGGGTCTCGGTCCAGCGGGATAAAGATCAAATTCTTTGGGTGATTGAGAGGTTGGAACCCACCAACAAGGAAAAACGACTTTTCGAAAAGGATGACAAAAGCTTTTGCTGGGATGAATTGCAAGGTTTTTTCTCTGCTCCGCGAAACTCTCGGGAAGGAAGGAAAGAAGAGTTAAAGGCGGAGAATGATGTTGCATTGCAGATTGGAACTAGGGGTATAGATCCGCTAAGCAAATATGAGGTTTTGGCACCCCGCTCTACTGGAGAGACAAAGAAAAAGTTCAAGGATTATTTTCAGGAAGTGGCAGCAGCTACCATTGGAAGAGCTTTCGCCGCTTATGTAGTAAGCCGTTCTAATCGTCAAACTGATGAGGTTTATATTTTGCCTATCTTCCGAGAGCGATTTGTGATCAGCGGTTTTCTTACCTATGAGCGCACTTTTCAACATCTTGGTGGAGGATGGGTTGCGGCGGTTATGGCGGCTCTTTCTATCCTATTAGACCTTGCTGCAAAGCGATTGCCAGTCATCGATTTTGCCTACACTCGTGAAATAAAGGGTCCAACCCGCCAACCTATTTTCTCTTCCAGTGGCTACTTGGGATTGGAACGACTGTGTGCTTACTGGTGGAGCGAAATCGTTCAGAAAGAAAATCAACAAGCGTTGCTACTTCTCAGGAACTTTCGTTGGTTCCTCTACGAAACAAGGGGACAAAATGTTCATGAGCAAGTGCAGCAGATGGCGCGATGGGTAGCTGAATTTGTAGCAAATCCATCGGTGGATGCTCTTGTAAAGATTGAGCAATTAAAGGCACGCATCCTTGCGGCATCGCAGAACCAGAACTTACAGGGAGCTTTTGAAGCTCGTCAACTTTTAAGGTATTCACAACTTTTGCAGGAGGTGAGAAATATGATGTCCATGCAGTTACCTGAGATACCATGGCAGGTAGCAGAAGCCCTTGCCCGTGCACTGAGCTTTGATGAAATGGGCTGGATGAATCAGTTCACTCGGCTGGAAAATGCGGGAAACTTTTCCCAGTTCATCCAGCAGGTGGAGCACATTGTGTCGCGCGGATTTTATCGGGAACAGCAGGAACATGGTCAAGTTCCTAACATTCGTGAGGCGCTGACCCGGGCCCAGGATCTGGCAAACATTTTGCGTGGAATTGAGGCACAGTTACGCGATGAGAAGGCCTTCCGGGCATGGAAAGCGATTTTCCTTTTGGATGTGCTCAGCCGAGCGCGAATCCAGAGAGAAGCCTCTACTGAGGCAAGCACTTCGGCTGAGACCGCCGAAACTTCAGAGCCAATAAGTGAGAACCAATAAAAGGAGGGAACGCCATGACTTACAAAAGCCTTGCCATGTCGTTCCGAATTCAACTGGGCTTTCACGCCGCCAACAATGAAGGGGCGGGCGGAACCAATGTGATGGAGCCCCGTCGCATCACCGTGGGCGACAAGGAGTATGATGGCATCAGCGGGGAAATCATTCGTCACCACATTTTGGAAAATTTCGTAAGGCTCTGCCAGCAATACAACCTGCCCCTTCACCAGCGCTGTTTAGGTCTTGTGCCTGATCGCTGTAAAAGTGAAGTCAAGAACTGGATGAATAGTCAGAGCCCGCCAATCTCTAAGCTCAATCCTGAGCAGCATTATGCGACACTTACAGCTAAGATTCTCACCGAATGTGCACTTTGTGATATTGGGGGATACCTTGTGGCTTTGCAGGGAAAGCAGGATAGAGTTGAAGGAACGCTCAAGCGGGATTCCTGTTTTGAGGTTGGCTGGCTTATCACGGAACACCCCGCGGTGGTCAACTACACCCAGCACAGTGCTTATGACCCGGACCCAGAAAAGCACAACCTTTTTGTCCAAAACATGCGCATCGGAACCTATGGTGGGGTTCTCCGGATTGACCTGGATCGCATAGGTTTCAACGACTGGTGGTGGCTGGGCAATGGTGTGAACAGGTATGCAATTTCCGATGCCGAGCGATACAAGCGAATGTGGGTACTTATGGAAGCCATCAAGCAGTGGATGCTCTCTTTATCCTTCGCAAAACAATCCGGATGGCTCCATCACCCTGACGGCACTTTTGAAGGCGTAATCGTGCTTTCAACCGATGGTCCTGCACCTTTTTATTCGCCTATTAAGTTTGAACTTGAGAATGGAGATCCCAGTCGGCCTATCATTAAGCCTAACTCTCAGTATAGTGAGATCATCCTGAAGCTAAAAGAGAACAGGGGTAATGTACTGGAAGTTGAAAAGTTTGATAACCCTGGCGATTTTGACAAAAAAATGGTACAGATTATAAAAGAATTACAGAATTGGGAAGAGGCAAAGAAGAAAGAAGCAGGTTCAGATAGCAAATAAAACTCGAAGTAGGAGGATAATTTTCGGATGTCAGAGCAGTTCAATAATAAGGTTGAGATACTAGAAAGCGCTACTTCTGCTACCGAATCGAAAAAATGGCTGAAAGCGGATTTTCATTTTCATGTCTTTCATTACCGAATGCCACAAACAGTAGCCATTGCAGCTGTTACACCTTTTGTCCCTTCACCATTGACTGTGAAAATGGCGCTTGTGGCTGCTCTTCTGCAAGACGGTGATGTTGATTCAGCGTATATTCTGGTTCCTTATCTTCCAAAGATAGAGGTTCGCATAATTCCACCTTCTTCTGCATTTGCATTTAAAGCGTTTTTACGTTATCGGAGTGTGCCAGCTGTTGATTCTGTTAGAGGTTTGGATGAAAGTGGAAGTTATTATCCATCTCGTCCTCATACAAGGGAGTTTGCTTTACTGGAAGGTGAAATTGGGGTTATTTTGGGCTTAATGGATACCTCAGTTTTAGAAATTGTGAAAATAGCTCTTCAAAAAATTCGTTATTTAGGGTGTAAAGATTCACTTGTTACTTGCCTTGGTATTAAAGAAATTGACAGAAATGAAGTTGAAAAGTTTTCAACAATCCAACCTCTACAGGAAGGATTATCGGGTAACATTATATTAGGAGTGGATTTTGAAAGTTCAGCATCTCCACAACTAAAAGATTTGATTCCGGGTTCAAGAAATGAGAAACATTATCGTAGTGAGATTCCATTGGTGCTTCCTGGTAAGATATTTGTAAAAGGTAGAGGCAAGATTTTCAAGAAAAGTTATTAAATTTTAAGTGATTCCTACCTTTCTATTCTTGTAAGGTCTTATACAGAGGTTGGAAGAAGCAATAAGCATTGAGGGTAGAGAATTATTGAAGTGAGGTTGGGGTAGGATAGGCTTAAACACGGCAGATAGTAAAGTGAAAAAATATGAGGAAAGGAAAAAGGGAAGCATTTTGGGGGATAATTTTTGAGTTGTTGATTATGTAAGCGGGGCAAGCGGGCGAAGGAGTTAGCGTCAAAATCAGCGAGTTATTGAATTTTTTAAGTCCGCTTGCCCGCGATGATTTATTGATTGGCGGGGGCGGTGGGTGGGAAAGGTTTGAATTGAGGGAGAAAATGTTTAATTTTTGAATGTAGATTGGTGATTTATAAAAAATATCAGGTGTTGTGATGAAAGTAGTGAAAGGTAGATATGTTGATGGTGTTGTTAAGCTTGAGGAGAAAATTGATGTTGAGGGGGAGCGAGAGGTATATGTGCTTTTCCCGGAGGTTGAGGTCAAGGGTGTAAAGGCGAAGGAGTTGTTTGAGATTTGTGGGCTTGTAGATGTTGGTGGTGATGCGATAAGAGATTCTGAAGATGTGTATAATGAGTAAGGTTTTGATTGATACAAATGTTTTAGTTGGTTTTGTTGATAAGGGGGATAAGTGGCATAAAAGATGCGTTGATTTGATAAGTCGCCTTTCGCTTCAGGGGGATGAGGTTATAATACTTGATGTGGTTATGTTTGAGGCGATAAGTGTTTTGGCGAAGAGGTTCAATGAGAAGGGGAGGGGGAGGGAAATAGGTGAGGTGATAGATAAGCTTGTTAATTTTTTCTTTAGATACATAACTTGGACTGGGGAGATGTGGGGTGGAGTTTTTGATTTGGTGGTTGAAAGGGTGAAGTTGAGTGAGGGGGAGTTGAACTTCAATGATGCTTTTATTTGTGTTTTTTGTTATATAAATAAGGTTGAATATGTTGCGAGTTTTGATCGTGATTTTGATAAAGTTTTGTTTATTAAGAGGATAGAGTGAGTTTTGAGATATTAACCCCGCCTCTCGGCGGGGTTGTTGAAGGGGGTTAAAACTTGAAAACAAGGTAGCGGTTGACAGCGATAAGTTTTGCTGTGCCGTTAAGTTCGGATTCTTTCTTTTTCTTCTTCAGCGTTTCTTCAAGTTGTTTTATTTCATCGGGGTAATCATAGACACGCCTGAAATTGACGCTTATCGTTGCGGTTATTCCGTTGATGTCAAAGGTTGCTGTTTTCTCATCTTTGAGCAAATACTCCTCTGCGTAATACTGCGCCCAGTCCTTGATTTGTTCTTCTTCCTTCTGCAACTCTTGGATCTGCTTCCTTATCTCACAAAGTCGGATAAATGCTTCCTCAAGAAATTTCTCGTTTTGATACGGGTTAATTATTTGTGCCTGTGGTTGTTGTTTAGTGGTTATCATGGCTTCACCTCGTTTTTTGGTTTTTAAATAATTTGCCCCGGGTGGACCGGGGCTTTTTCGTTATAAACTTGATTTTTGAATAAACAGCGTAAGCGCAAGCTTGATTATATCATTTGTGCTGAATTTGATTGAGACCTCTGACTCAATCAAACTTGAAATTTTAACAGCGGATCTCAAGGCATTTAAAAGCAAGTTTTCCGCTTCGTCTTGATTTTCCGTCTCTTTGTTTTTTGATAAATTCAAAAACTTAACAATAAAACCGGAATCGCTTGCAAGGAATTCAACTTCGTCTTTCGCTTCAATTTGCGGTTTTTCTTGAAGGAAGCGACTGAAATTGTACCAGCGATCGTTGACCTTGATACCTTTGTCATTGACCGCTTGAACTGTCCCGGCGACTACTTCTGTTTTTGTCTCTTTTGCTCCGTTGTTGATTCGTTTAATCATTTTTGATCTCCCGTTTGTTTTCGGTTTTTAAAATTTTGTTTCAATTTCAAGTGTGAATTTCACAATGTTTTGTTTTCCAAGTCCCCGGGAAAACTCCCGGGGTTTTCTGTTATGTGAAAAATTCAAGTGCTTTCTGTCTTATACTTTTGATAATTTTTGAGTGTGTTTTACTTGATATTTTGAGGGTCTTGCAAATTTCCCGCACTGTGTAACCTTCCATCATTAGGGTTAAAATTTGGGTTTCTTCATCTGTTAAGGTTTCAAGAAATTCTTTGATGTCAAGTTCGTTGTTTTCGAGTGCTGGGATTATATCTTCAAGGGTGCAATCGTCGGCGTCTTGGGGTGTGGTTTCAAGTGAGAGGGTTGGGCGGTTCAAGGCGTCAAGGGTTTTTCTTCCGTTCTTCTTTGCGTTCAATTTAAAGGCGCTTCCCTTTGCTACAAGTTTTATATAATTTACAGCAAGGGGGAAGGTTAAATTTTGGCGGATGATCTCAAATAAAATCTCTTGTGTTATGTCTTCATCTCTTGTCAATCTGAGGGCTAACTTTCTCAAGTCAATTATTTCTCTATTTGTCATTTTCTCATCTCCGTTTTTTTGTTTTAAAAAAGCCGGACCGC
>JAPYWO010000023.1 GCA_028276305.1 Candidatus Thermokryptus sp. | reverse complement strand
AAATTAAGGTTGGCGTTATATAGTCGGGCTCTTCAGTGACTTGACAAATTAAAATCGGTCTTGAGCCCGGGGTCATCCTGTGTCTTTGATCCTGGGAATCAGCTGTGTGGCTCAATTTTTTCTTAAAAGTATATGAGGCATGGAACATGGCTCTTGAAATTTTGCTATGCGTTGTCAAGACGAGGGACTGCGCAAGGATTTTGTTTAAAGCGGGATTTAAGACGAGATTTAAAGCCTCGTCGTCACTTAACATCGTTGATGGCAACCCAAAAACTTCACGCACTGAGTCGGCAAGGATTTTCTCAGCGTTGGGTTTGTAGTCAACGAGAAGTGAAATTTTTTCTCCAAGTGAGTTATCAAACTCGCGGATAAAATCTTTTGTCGGTTTTTTCTCATCAAAACTCCTGAAAAAGTTGAACTCCAGAAGTTCATCCTCTTCAATTGGCTCTTCAAGGACAACTTTATAATTTGGGTCAATTTTCAGGATTTCATCTATCATTTTCTCAACGACTATTCTTTGTTCAAGCGGAACATCAAAGGACTTGCAGATTTTATAATATCTTAAAACTGTAATTGCGCTCACGGTGTGATATAGGTAAGCGAAGGTAGAAACGGGGAGAACATATCTTGCGATTTCTTGCGATTTTCTTTTGATGTCTTTTTTATATTTGTCCGCAAAGGATTTTCTTCCTGGAAATCTTTTGAAGTATTCATTTTCAACTATCGGGATAAGAAGTTCGGTCAGTTTTTTATATGCTTCGTTTTGAAGTTCAACCGTTGAAGTATAAATCTCAAGCGCCTCCCCTTTAAGTGGAGGTATGAAATAGTTCCCGGGCTTTACCTCAACATATCGTTGCGAGACCTGTTCCGAATTATAAAAGGGGTGACTGTGAAGAAAAGACCAAATGAATTGTCGTGATACATTTTCTATTGCGAATTGAAAGTGAGCGTGTTGAAATGTCGTGTGATGACCCGCTTCATATATACTCTTTGCAAGTTCAATATACTTTTCAATCTCAATCTGATCGTCTCTAATTATTCCTTTTGAAGAATAGCAAGTTCTTGCGGTTGCAATGACATTTTTAAATGGGTTGTCAAAAAACTTTACGAGCTTTACAATTGGTTCTGGCGAGAGAGGTTTATCTATCATAACTTTGCCTTTGGCTTGGTTTTGACTTAATATATCAACGCAGGTGTAAAAAATCAATTTAACATCGTCGGTTGAAATTTGAGAGGGATTTTTTTATTTTTAAAACATCAAGATAAAAGAAATTCACAGGATGAGAGTTTTAAAAGTTTTAGGTATCGTCGGCGTGATTTTCAATATGATTTATGCGCAAAATTTAAATTTAAGCGGTAGGAATTATTTTTGCTTATCACTCGGGATGGGGGTGAATTATGTTAATGTTCCAGATGTCGTTGATTATGTAAGGTCAATAAGTGGGGAAAGATTAAAGGATTTTGACGGGGCGCTTGAACTTTGGCTTGCGCCGGAATTTAAAATCGGACGAAACATCGCTGTTAAGTTTGAATACTCGTATATCAGCAAAAATTATGAAGTTTGGAAGTCGGATTGGAGATATCTGTTTGACTATGAACTTCGCAATCAGGTTCTCATCATAGATTATCTTCACTTTCAAAAACAGGAGATTTTTATTTTAAAAATTGGCGTTGGGATTGGTCTTGTAAACGCCCGATTTGTTCAGTACTTGCCCTTGTCGGTTAAAGATGTTCTTTATAAATCAAATGGAGGAATTTTTAAAATTGAAGGTGTTTTCAGCTCACGGCTTGATTGGAGGGTTTTCGTCTACCTATCAACCGATTTAAAATTCGGTTTGACCGGGGAGTTAAAGGATGACAATGGGAATGTTCTGATAATTCGCAAACCATTTGGAGAGGATAGAAATTTGAGGTTAAATTTTATCGGAGTTTCTTTCCGCGCTGGGTTTAGCGTTTATATTTGAAAATAAAAGGGAACTTGCTGATGGACTATTTTGAAGCTGTTTTGCTTGCTATCTTGCAGGGATTGACGGAGTTTCTGCCGATAAGTAGCTCCGGGCATTTGGTCATCGCTGAATATCTACTTGGTGTTAAAAAAAGTGGGATTGCGTTTGAGGTCTTTGTCCATTTTGGGACGATGTTAAGCGTTGTTTTGATTTTTTGGCGAGATATTGCGGAAATTTTGCGCTCTTTCTTTTCAAAAATTTTCAAAATTAAAGAATTAGGTCAAAATTATAAAAACGATCCAAACTTTAAAACCGCTCTCTTGATACTCTGGGCTTCAATACCGGCTGGGGTTGTCGGGATTTTATTTGAGGATAAAATTGAAAATGTCTTTCAAAATCCAAAGTTGACATCTCTTTTTTTAATTTTCACAGGTTTTATCTTGTTTTCAACTCGTTTTGCTAAAAATAATCCCGCAAGGGATTTTAACATCGCTTCGTCTTTTATTGTTGGAGTTGCGCAGGCATTTGCAATTTTGCCCGGGATATCAAGGTCAGGAACTACGATAAGCGCTGGGATGCTTTTGGGGATTGATGGCATAAGAAGCGCTCGCTTTTCGTTCCTTTTGTCTTTGCCAGCTATATTCGGTGCAACTCTTTTAAAGGTTAAAGAGATCAGTTCAGGGGGACATTTCGCTGATCCTACACAACTTGCTATTTCAGCCGTTGTGGCTTTCATTACTGGGTATGTTGCTATAAGATTTCTTCTAAGCGTCATCTCAAAGGGAAACTTCAAGTTGTTTGCTTATTATTGTTTTCTGGTTGGGATGATCGGTTTAATTTTTATAAAATAAAATTCAGGCGAAGATATGAGAAAATTAATTTTAATCATTTCGGGACTTTTGTTCCTTTGCTCGTTTGGAGTTGAGTCGCAGACCAAGGAGAGTAAAGAGGAGGAAGTCGTCGTAATTGAGACGAAATTTGGCAATATAGTCATTGAGCTTTTTGATGATGTTGCTCCAAAGCATGCGCAAAATTTTAGAAAGCTCGTGAAAGAAGGTTTTTACAACGGGACGACATTTCACAGGGTCATACCGGATTTCGTCATTCAAGGCGGTGACCCACTTTCAAAGGACAACGATAGAAATAACGATGGTCGCGGAGGACCCGGGTATACGCTTCCAGCAGAGATAAAGATGCCACACAAAAAGGGTTTCGTTGGCGCAGCTCGTCAACCTGATAATGTCAATCCAGAAAAAAGGTCAAATGGAAGTCAATTTTACATTTGCTTGAAGGACCTTCCTCATCTTGATGGGAATTATACTGTTTTTGGTAGAGTTATTGAGGGGATGGATGTTGTTGAGAAGATCGCCCATGTGCCCAGGGATAACAGGGATAATCCGATTGAGAGAGTTGAGATGAAAAGGGTTTATTTGAAGAAAATCAAAGTGAAATAAAAACGGAGGTACTATGGCGCAAACCCTTGAAGCGCAAAAAGAGGTTAAGTTTGAAGCAAAGTTGGGGCTTTTTGACGCTACTATGATAGTTATGGGTTCAATGATCGGATCGGGGATTTTTATAGCCCCATCAATTATGGCTGGTTATATGCCAGTTCCACAGTTTTTAATTTTGCTTTGGGTTGTGGGTGGAGTTTTAACAGCTTTTGGTGCGATAGCATATGGTGAGCTTACGGCGATGATGCCAAAAGCGGGTGGGCAATATGTTTTTCTGCGCGAGGCGTATAGCCCAATTTTGGGATTTTTATACGGTTGGACTCTTTTCTTCATAATCCAAAGTGGTTTTATCGCTGCTGTTGCGATTGCATTTGCCAAATATCTCGGGGTTTTTATCCCAGCTTTGTCCGAAGAAAAGGTTATACTAAGTTTTGAAATTTTCGGTTGGAAATATATCCTTAACAGCGCTCAATTGGTCGGAATAGCTGTCATAGGAATTTTAACTTGTATAAATTGTTTCGGTGTTGTTTTCGGGGCGATGGTTCAAAATCTTTTCACAGTTTCAAAGATAGCAGCAATCGCTTTGCTTGTGTTAGTTGCTTTTACAGTTGGGAATGGAAGTTGGTCAAATTTGTTTGAAAGTTTCTCATTTGAAAATTTTCATCCGATCGCACCGCCGGAAGCAATCTCAATGGGATTTCTTGCTGCTTTTGCTGTTGCGATGTCAAAGGCACTTTTTGCATATGACGCTTGGAACTCGGTCACCTTCGCAGCTGAGGAGGTCAAAAACCCACACAAAAACATCCCGCGATCGCTTGTCCTTGGAACTATAGGTGTGATGATTGTTTATGTAGTTGCGAATATGACATATCTTTATATTCTCCCGGCAAGGGAAATGGCGCTTGTTCAGGATAACAGGGTTGCTGCAGCTGTTGCCGAGAAAATTTTCGGCTCGTTGGGTGCACAACTTATCGCTGTTGCAATTATGATTTCAACATTTGGTTGCGATAATGGATTAATTCTCGCAGCACCGAGGGTTTATTATGCGATGGCAAAAGATGGATTATTCTTTAGAGGGGCTGGGAAGCTTCATCCTAAATATAAAACGCCTGTAAATTCACTTATACTTCAAGGAGTATGGTCAAGTGTCTTAACTTTGAGTGGGACATATTCGGCGTTGTTGACATATACCGCTTTCGCTTCGCTCTTATTTAATGTTATGACTGTGTTCGCTGTCTTCGTATTGCGCAAAAAATATCCCGAGCGTGAAAGACCATACAAAACCTGGGGCTATCCAATCGTTCCAATTCTTTATATTCTTGTTGCGCTCTTCTTTATAATTTATATCATTGTGGGCGATCCGAAAAGTTCTGGATTTGGACTTTTGTTAATTCTCATCGGTATACCTGCATATATTTATTGGTCAAGGGTTAAAAATTAACGATTCGCTGGGATGACGGAGAAGGAAAAGCTTGATTTTGACAAGCTGCGTCTTGCGGTCAAGAATAAAAAATTTTCTCCTGTTTATATTTTTTATGGGAATGAGGAATTTTTAATTGAGGAATCAATAAAAGCGATACTTGAAAACGCCCTTGATTCGGGATTGCGCGATTTCAATTTTGATGTTGTTTACGGGAATGAAATTGACCTTCAGGGCTTGCTTTCGCTTCTTTTCCTGTTGCCTGTTATGAGCCCCAAAAGAGTCGTTGTGATGCGCAATGCTGAAAAATTTTTCAGCAAAATTTCAAGGTCAAAGAAGGCTAAAGACGAGGAAGCATTTATCAATTACCTGAAGAAACCAAACCCAGATACGATTTTTGTAATTGTTTTAAACGAGCCCGACTTTGAGAAAGAGATATATAAAAAGGTTTTTGATCTCGGCACCGTTGTTGACCTTAAAGCCCCTTACGATTGGCAAATTCCAAGTTGGATTGCAAAAAGAGTGAAAGAAAGAGGTAAGGATATAACTGGTGATGCGTGTAAGCTTCTTCAGGCGTATGTTGGTAATTCCCTGCGAGACCTTGAAAACGAGATCACAAAATTGCTCATCTTCGTCGGAGATGATAAAAAAGTGATAGATGTTGAAGATGTAAAACAGGTTGTTGGCTTGTCAAGGTCGTTTACGGTTTTTGACCTTCAAAAGGCGATAGGGGAGAGAAACTTACAGCTTGCGATCACGATAGTAGAAAGAATGCTTCAAGTGGGTGAGTTTCCGCCGGTTATTTTGACTATGTTGACAAGATATTTCACGATGCTTTGGAAACTTTATGAACTTAAAAAAGTTGAAAGCGATCCAAAAAAACTTGCAAATTCGCTCCAGATCAGCCAATATCACATCAAAGAGTATCTTTATCATCTCAGCAAATTCAAGGAAGCAGAGATAAAAAATGCCTTTAAATACCTCATTGAAGCTGATGAACTTATAAAGACAAGCCCCGTTGATGAGAAAGTCGTGCTAAGCCAGATGATTTATAAGATAATTGCTGGGAGTGTTCAATAGCCGGCGATTTTGTCAACGACATTGATGAGTTGCTTGCCGTCAATGTAAAATTTGAAGTTTTCAATGAATAAATTCGTCGGCTCTTCCCAATAATTTGGGAATAAACCAGCGATATGCGGAGTTATGATGACATTTTCCATCTCCCAAAGAGGTGATTCAGGAGGTAGGGGTTCTTCTTCAAAGACATCAAGCCCTGCGCCACTTATCTTTTTCTCAATCAATGCGTTTATCAGAGCTTTTTCATCAACGACAGCTCCTCGCCCAATGTTGAAAAAGTATGGTCGTTTCTTCATCAAGTCAAATTCCCTCTCACCAATTAAATGATATGTTTCTTCCGTCAAAGGTAAAACAGCAACGATGAAGTCGGAATTTTCAAGAAGATGCTGAATGTTTTCCCTTGTTACAACCTCATCAACATTTTCAACTTCGGTTTTTGTCCTTTTCATTCCGATCACATGCATCCCAAACGACTTTGAAACGCGAGCAATTTGTTTCCCGATGTTTCCAAGTCCAAGGATTCCCATCGTTTTCCCATAAAGTGATTCAAATGAACGAGCGATTTGTTTATCCCATTTTTTTAATTTTTGGTTTTCAAGGATTTTATCAATTTTTCTCGTCAAGGTTAAAATCATCCCAAATAAAAATTCCGTCATGTGGAACTGGTGAATCCCTTTTGAACAGGTCACAATTATATCGCTATTTACAATCTCGGGATACAAAATCATATCAACGCCAGCGTAACCAATGTGTAGCCATTTCAAGTTCTTCGCCCTCTTTGCATGGTCTCTTTCAATGTCCCCGAAAATAATCTCAACTTCATCTATGACATCATTTATCTTTTGTTTTTCTGGATCGTAGATAATTTCAGCTTGATGCCCGATGGCGGAGATTATTTTCTCAAGGTGAGAATTTCTTATCCTATGTGTTATTATGACTTTTCTTTTCATCCCGATTTGAACTTTTTGGGGACGAAATCACTGCTATGTCCGGGGAAGAATTTTGACGATGGGTCTATGTAATTTTTGGCGCAGTTCACGGCTATAGCTGCTTCACCGAAGCCAGTTGATATTAGTTTTAATTTCCCCGGGTAATTTATGATGTCCCCAGCTGCATAAACCCCGGGTATGTTCGTTTCCATCTTTGAGTTTACTTTTATCGCGTTTTTGTCAAGTTCAATTTCCCAATCCTGGATGAACTCAAGATTTGCTAAGAAGCCGAGACATAAAATTATATGTTGAACATCAAGAAATGTCTCATCTCCATTTCTATTGTCAAAGATCGTCACCCCTTCAACATGTTCATCGCCATGGACTCGTTTCAATTCGTAAAAAGTTTTTACTTCAACCGTTGAATTAAAAAGTTTTTTCAAGCTGTCTTCGTGAGCTTTGAAGACATCCCTTCTGTGTATAAGCGTTATATGTTTTGCGATTCCTTCAAGGTTTAACGCCCAGTCAACGGCTGAATCTCCCCCGCCAACTATCAAGATGTTTTTACCTTTAAAGATTGATTTATCTCGCACGATGTAATGAATCCCCTTTCCCTCAAGTTTATGAACATCGGGTATGTCAAGTTTTCTTGGGACGAAAGCACCAATGCCAAGTGTTAATACGACCGTTTTTGAAAGATGGGTATTCCCGTTTTCAGATGTAAGTTTAAGGATTTTTTCGCTCTCAATAAATTCAAGCTTTAGAACTTTCTCGTTTAAGCAAATTGTGGGTTCGTATTGAAGTGCTTGATTTATCAGGTTTTCGGCTAAATCTTTGGCTAAAATTTTCGGGAAACCAGCGACATCGTAGATGTATTTTTCAGGGTAGAGAGCTGTGAGTTGTCCGCCAAGTTGTGGAAGCGCATCAATGAGTTTTGCCTTCATATCTCTTAAACCGGCATAATAAGTAGCATAAAGCCCGACGGGTCCTGCGCCAACGATCGTTATGTCAAAAATTTCGTCTTTCATCTTGGGTTTGTCGGTCTTAAAATTAAATGACTTAACATCGCTCTTTCTGGAAGAGTTGCTATTAAAAGAGCGGTTTGAGCCACATCTTCTGGTTTTAGAACCTTGTCCCTTGCGGGAGGATTTGAGCCGGCGACATTTGAAAAATTCGTATCCACAGACCCAGGGCAAAGTGAGGCAACCCTGATGTTATATTCCCTCACCTCGTGCATAATTGATTCTGTGAAACCGTTTACCGCCCATTTCGTTGCGGAATAAACAGCCATGTTTTTCACGCCCAGAGTTCCAGCGATTGATGAGATGTTTATTATCACGCCTGAATTTTGTTTCATCATGTACGGAAGGACATACTTTGTGAATAGGAAAACGCCACGAAAGTTGACAGCAACCATTTTGTCAAATTCATCGGTTGTGAGCTCAACGACTGGCTTATAAATCCCAAATCCAGCGTTGTTTACAAGTATGTCAATTCTCCCAAATTCTTGGATTGTTTTTTCTACGGCGTTTTTAACATCATTTTCATCAGAAACATCCCCTTTAAAAATCAAACATTTACCGCCAATTGATTCAATTTCATCTTTTAGCTTTTTCAGGTCGTGTTCAGTTCTTGCTATGGCGGAGATTTTGGCGCCTTCCTTTGAGAATAAAAGCGCAATTGATTTGCCTATCCCTCTGCTTGCCCCGGTTACTATTGCGACCTTGTCTTTAAGAAGCATTTCTTTTAAAAATTTTACTTTTAAAATTTTATTTTTTATGTCAGATCTTCACTGATTAGATGCATGAACTCATCTCTTGTTTTAGCATCTTCTACAAAGATTCCGTGCATTGCGCTTGTCGTAGCGACGGAATTTTGCTTTTCAACCCCACGCATTATCATGCAAAGGTGTTTTGCTTCAATCACAACAGCGACGCCCTTGGGTTGTAGATATTCGTTTAAAGTATCCGCTATTTGTTGTGTCAATCTCTCCTGAACTTGAAGCCGTCTGCTGAACACTTCAACTATCCTGGGTATCTTACTCAACCCCACGATTTTTCCATTTGGAATGTATGCGATATGAACCTTCCCGTAGAATGGCAAAAGATGATGCTCACACAAGCTGAAAAAGTCAATGTTTTTTACAATCACCATTTCGTTGTATTTCTCGTTGAAGACAGCACCGTTTAGGACCTTTTCTATGTCTTCACGATAACCTTTCGTCAGGTATTCAAATGCTTTAGCCACTCTCATCGGTGTTTTTTTGAGACCTTCACGGTTCGGGTCTTCGCCGAGTTCTATTAGAAGCTCGTGTATCAAGCTTGCGATTTTTTCAAGGTCAGGTTTTACTGCTTTTTCAAGTTTATCCACCGCCATTTTTTCCTCCAGTTTTTATTTTTTAATTTAAAAACAACGCAAAGGTTCGCAATGTTTCTTGGTTTTAAGTTTAAAATTTTTAAATTTATTTCGCAAGTAAAACAAAATTTAGGGGTGAGCGACTATGACGCCGATAATCATTGCTTTGATAATCGCAGCCGGTATTTCAATTTACGGCTCAATAACCAGAAAAACAAAACAGACAACCCCGATAGCAATTGCTGTTTTAATAGTTGGAATGCTATTTGCTTCGGTTGTGACTGTCCCGGCTGGACATGTCGGTGTTTTGACGCTTTTTGGAAAGGTTGACCCTGAGGAATTGCCTGAGGGATTGCATTTGATCAATCCACTTAAATCTCTTCACATCATGTCAATACGGACGCAGGAGATTTTTGAACACGCAGAGGTTCCGAGTAAGGAGGGATTGAGCGTTGGGCTTGAGGTTTCTTTGCTTTACCATATTGAACCGACGATGGCGAATGAAATTTATAGAACAATAGGTGAGAACTACGATGCCGTGCTTATCATTCCAATGTTAAGGT
>JAPYWO010000022.1 GCA_028276305.1 Candidatus Thermokryptus sp. | reverse complement strand
CGGACTTGGCAAATGATCTGAAGTTAAAAATCGCTGATATTTATTTTGAATCACGCGATTACATAAAGGCAATAGACGAATACAAAAGTTATCTTTCATCGCTTGATTTTTCAAGTCGTCTTCAAGCCCCCGAAGTCGTTTTTAAAATCGCCTCTGCTTATCAAAATCTCGGCGATATAGCAAACGCAAAAAAGTATTACAAACTTTATCTTTCAACCCCAAAGCCAGCGCCTGGGATAACGCTTCAAGCGATGTTGCCCTCAGCTGGGGAGGCATATTATGCCCTTGGAAATATCTACCGAAGTGAGGGAATAAACGAAAAAGCGGTTTATTACTTTGAGAAGGCGGGTAAATTCAACTCAAAAATTACAAAAGGAACTACACTTGAAGCTGGTGATATACTCTTTGAAAACGAAAGATACGATGAAGCGCTAAAAAAATATAACGAAGCCCTTAAACTTGCAGAAAACGACTCGGAGAAAGCCCTAATCCAGTCAAAGGCAATAATATGTTACTACAGAATGAATGACATTGACAATGCGAACAAAGCGATAAACTCATTCAAACAAACTTTTTCAAAACTTGACATAAAAAATTACCTCGCTGAATTTCAAATTGAGCTTGCTGGATATTACATCAGAAACAAAGACAACGCAAACGCTAAGAAAATTCTTGACGAGGTCGTAAAAAACTATCCCAACACGAAGTTTGAAAACCTCGGGCGATATTGGATGGCAAAGCTTGAAGAGATCAATGGCAACTTTGAGAGCGCTCTTAAATACTTGACCGATCTTAATAAAAAACCGTTAGACAAGGACTTAAAACTGCGGGTTAATTTGTCGCTTGGCAATATATATTTCAAGCTTGAAAAATACGACTCCGCCACAATTTTTTATAGGTTTGTCGTTGAGACATCAGATGAACCGAAAATTTTAAAATCAGCCATGAACAATCTTCTCGCTTGCTATGAAGAACTTGGATATTACGAGCTCGCCCTTGGTATAGCAAGAAAATACATTGAGAAATTCCCAAATGCCGAAGACCTGATTGATAAAAAGATAAAGATAGGTCTTATGTATGAAATGCTTGGGAACTATGACCTTGCTCTTTCATATTTCCAAAGTTTGCTTGAAGAGGCGGATAAGGACCTTGAAGCCGAACTTCACTATTACATTGGTGAGGTGCTTTATTACAAAGGCGAATACGAACAAGCGATACTTGAATTTTTAAAAGTCCCGTTTCTTGTAACGAAGAAAACGAAAATTGACTGGACAGCAAATGCCTTCTACATGGCTGGACAGTCATATGAAAAGATGAAAAAATATGAGCAAGCAATAAACATGTACCAGCAAATAATTGACAGACCTGGGATTGATCCGATTTTCAAGTCAGGTGCACAAAAAGAAATTGAACGCGTGAAATCGCTTTTAAAACAATAAAAATGGTGGGGGATAAAATGTTTGAGAAGGAAGTTCAAAACACAAAACAAAAAATCCTATCTTTTGCCGAGGGCAAGGAGAAGATATCGCTGGCTGAAATTTTGAACTTGGACATACCAAAATCATTGAAAGATTATTTCAACATCTTCGCCGAAAGAGTGTTAAGCGAGGAGCTCTTAAAAATCCTATATTCCAAAAGATTTGATCAAAACAATGTGAATTTCATTGAAGCGAGGAAGAGATTTTTAAACTCGTTAAAAGAAGCTTTGCTTTTCACCAAAGAAGAATTTGAAAATGCATCCGATAAAGCGTCAAGATTTGCGATAAATTTCATTTTAAGACCTGCTTGGACGCTGACGAAAATTATTTTTAAAAACGAGAATGTCAAGACAACAGCACAAATAATTGAGTCCATTTCAAGTTTCAGTGAATATACCTATTACCGAAAGTTGATGGAAAAAATTTTTGAGAGATATCCACAAGATAATATCACGGTTGAATTTTTTCAGCGATTGCTTCGCAAAATTGATGAGGAGGTTTTCAAAAATGTTTCGCTCAAAGAGATACTTGAGATAATTGACCCAATTTTCAATTTTTTCAAATTTGCAAGTGAAAGCACAAGCGTCCCAGCTGAGGCGTTTTTAATTTTCTTCAGGGATAAAGGATTGGAAAATCTCGCAAAGGAAATTGAATTAGAGAAAGAGCTTCATGGAAAACCGAGGTTGACGAAATCCGATATTGAGATAATTTTAAAACGGGTGATAAGACCACAAGAGATTAAAGAGCAAATTCAAGAACCAAGAGAAGTTGAAAGTCAAGTTCAACCAGAAATTGAAACGAAAATTGAGATAGAGCCGACCCCAAAATTATCAACTTTGCCGGATTTAAATCTGTTCTTTGATGAGAAAGCGAGGGATAAATTCATAAAGAAAATTTTCAAGCGTGACGCTGATAAATTTTACAACGCCATTGAGAAACTCAACGGGATTGATAATTGGAAAGAGGCATCCGCTTTTATTGATTCAATTTTCATACAAAATGAAATTGACCCCTACTCCGACGAAGCAGTTGAATTCACCGACCTTGTCTATAGAAGATACTTCCCGGGGATAAGGTAAGATGCTTTTGATTGACTATGCCAAAATACATGTCAAAGCCGGTGATGGAGGTAATGGTTGCGTTAGTTTCAGGAGGGAAAAATATGTTCCCAAAGGCGGTCCAGACGGAGGCGATGGAGGAAAAGGCGGAGATGTCATCATCAGAGCGGATAAAAACCTATCAACCCTTCTTGATTACAGGTACAAAACATTTTACAGAGCTGAAAATGGTGAACACGGCAAAGGCAAAAACCAACACGGTAAAAATGGTGAGGACATAGTATTACTTGTCCCTTGCGGGACAGTTGTAAAAGACGCTCAAACTGGCGAAATTCTAGCCGACCTCATAAATGATGGGGATGAGGTAGTTGTCGCAAGAGGTGGCAGAGGCGGGAGAGGAAACGCAAGATTTGCAACACCAACAAATAGAGCACCAAGGTTTGCAGAAAAAGGAGAAAAAGGAGAGGAAAGGGAAATTGAACTTGAACTTAAACTCATAGCTGATGTTGGCTTGGTTGGGTTTCCAAATGTTGGGAAATCAACCCTTATTTCAAAAATTTCCGCTGCTAAACCCAAAATCGCCGATTACCCATTCACAACTTTACAACCGAATCTCGGAATTGTAAGATATGATGAGTTCAAAAGCTTTGTCGTCGCAGATATGCCAGGTTTAATTGAAGGAGCTCACGCCGGAAAAGGGCTTGGGATTCAATTCCTGAAGCATATTGAAAGAACGAAACTCATCGTAATGATGATTGAGTGCATAAGTCCCAACCCAGTTCAAGATTATCATACGCTTTTAAACGAGATGCGACTTTTCTCTGAAAAGTTAATTGAGAAACCACGAATCATAGCAATCACAAAAATTGACCTTGCGGATGAGAAGCTCAGGAAAAGAATTGATAATTTGAAGTTTGAAGAGGACATCCCGGTCGTGAAAATATCAGCGATAACTGGCGAAGGATTAAAAGAATTGATAGATTTAATGTGGGCTCAACTTATGAAGATAAAAGAAAAAGAACTCGCAACTCAACAAAATGATTGAGGCATTGCACAATTCAATTTTTTATGAAAAACCAGAAGTCGTAAGTTCAGCCCCTGGGAAAATCAACCTGATGGGGGAGCACACACAGCACAGCGATGGTTTCATATTCTCAATAGCCATAAACCGAAGAGTTTATGTAAGTGTCTCCTCAAGAAGCGATGATAAATTCATCGTCTATCTCGCCAGGGAAAACTCCCTTGATATAATCACCAAGAAATCGCTCAGCAAAATTGAAAAGAACAAACCTATAACACCCGTAAAGGCAGTTTTAAATTCCCTTCTTGAATTTGATATACCCGGGCTTAACATTTGTTTAGTTAATGAGATACCACCTGAACTTGGACTTTCTGAAATATCAGCTGTTTCAATCGCGCTTTATTTCGCGATCCGTCAACTTCAAAATCTTGAAATTGAAAACGACAGAATATTCAACCTATGTGAAAAACTGGGGAGATATTTCTCGCTTTTTTACGAAAGCAAATCCGATTCAATCGCCTTGACCATGGCCAGAAGCGACAACGGAATTCTTGTTGATTGTAGGAATTTCAAGTATGAATATGCGCCGATATCAAAAAACTTCAAAATTTTAATCATTGACCCGCGCGGAGGGGAGGTAAAAAGGACAATTGAAGATTTTTTAAAAAGGGGAAAGGAATGCAAAGACGCACTTGAAGTTATTTCAACGATAAACCCACAGATTTATTCCCTTCGTGACCTCACGGTTGATGAACTTAACAGATACTCAAACTTTCTTGATAGGACCTCTATGCAAAGAGTTCGTTATATAGTCAGCGAAAATGAAAGGGTTTTAAACTTTGTCATCGCTTTAAGGCGTCGTGATATATCAATGCTGGGTAAATTGCTCTTTGACTCCCACTTAAGTTTGCGTAACGATTACGAAGTCAGCACTTCTGAAATTGATTCAATAATTGATGTATCCGCTACGATAAACACAGTTGTTGGGGCTAAAGTTTTCGGAATAAGTAACGGAGCGTTTGTGCTTACACCGAGAAACAAAGCGGGCGAGGCGATAAGAATCATATCCGAAAAATTTTATGAAACTTATGGGAGGAAAATTAAAATCTATGTCACCTCGCCCGAAAACGGAGTTGAAGTAAAACTCGTATCTTAATTACGCCACAGATATTGCACCTTCAAGAAAATCTCTTGATTCAAACGCTTAACACCGTAAACATCCCCGAAATCAAGCATATTAACGGTTGAACCAATGTAAAATATCGTGAAGGGATTTAACTTAAAACTCAGCAACGGAAAAACTTGGATTGAACCGCTAAAAGAGTCATACTGGGTTATCAACCTTACGAAGAGGTTTGGATTGAACTGATAAATCCCAACAATTCCAGCGACATATCCATCGTAAAATAACTCCCCCGTTTTATCATCTTCCAATCTCGCTTTTGAGTACCAAGACGATATCTCAATTTTGTCCGTCGGCTTCAAGCGAACATACAGATTAAAATCCCTTGCAAACCCAAGTTTCGGCTCAGAAGTCCTGTAAATTTTCCTGCCGTATTCAAAGTTCAACGATAAAGATAAAAATCTAAATGGCGTTGAATAAACATTCCCAAAAGCCCTGCGCATATGCACAAATTTTCTCCCACTGAAAATCTCTTCATTTATCGGAAGAAATCCCACAAAAAGTTGCGTTTGCCCTTTCAATTGAGCCCTTAATCCAAGCATAATCCAGCGTTCCTTCCTTGCACCTGAATAATTAAAATTAAGCCCGAAATTAGTTAAAAGCTCCCACAAATCAACAATCGCACCTCTCGGATAAAAGTTAAATCTGTTCTCAATGTTAATCCCTCTTGAATTGTTCCTCGTTATGAAGCCAAGGTTTGATTGAAAGGTTGGGGAAAAATCACGATAGTTTATCTCAAACTCGTGATACTTTGCAAATCTCATAAACCTTAAAGTCATTCCGTATCCAGCATATCTTTCCCCGTCAAAAGATGCAGTATAACCCGTTTCGCCAAATTTTCTATCAGTTGAAAACAGATCAGGTCTGTTCAATTCCTTCGTCAAGCTGTAAATAACTTGCCCTCTAAAATAGTAATTTCTCCAGAAGAACAAATTCCAATCAAATCCACCAACATAATTATACGCTTCGGGAAGATTTCTTCCGGTCAAAAACAGACCTGTATACGACTGCTCACCGAAATCATACCTTGCCCTTGCTACATTTACAAGTGAACTAATTGAAGTTGAAACAGTTGAACTCCTTTCTTCACCCGGGACTATAAAAGGTGTTTTTTTGTCAAATGAGGAAAGATAAGCAAGCGAGAGTCGCCCCGTTTTCGTTTTAAGTTTTAAAGCATAAAGCGGGTTATTTATCATCCTTGAATAAAAGATGTTGATCGGGGATTGGTAAACTTCAATACCTTCAAGGAAAAAGGGTCTTTTCTCGGGATAATAAAGCGCGTGCGTTGTATTGACGCTTATCTGATATGCATCAGTTTCAACTTGACTGAAGTCGGGATTTAGAACACCTTCAATTGTTGTCTCTGGATTTGGTGAGAATTTAACGCCAAACCCAGCTCTAACTTTCACTGGTTCATTTTTGAAATCTTGCGATGGATCTGACTCAGGCAAATATCCCTCTTGATAGCTCATAGCGTAAGGGAGAAGCTCAACAAAACTTATAGAAGGTATATCATCAAGACCCGCAAGCTTCCCCGTTTGACATAAAAAGCAGGGATTATTTTTATCAAAAGGCGTCCAAGAGAAAGTATACCTGCTCTCGCGGGGATAATTTCTACCTATTATCACATTCCATTCGTGCCCTTTCTTCCGTGGAAATCTTAAACTTTTAAAAGGAATTGCTATCTCAACCGTCCACCCAGAATCACTTATCGCACCGGCAGAATACCAAATGAGATCAAAGCTCATATCTTCTCTGTTTCCACTTCTAATTCCATCTCCCTGAATCCCGTATGGATTTACCGCAAACTGATAAGCGTTTTGGTTATCTCCATATGTATCAATGATTAAAATTACAAAATCGTCTTCCCAAATTTTATCTCTATCAGTTATGTGCGCTCTAATTTGTTTTGGATTTGTATCGTAGCAGATAAATCCGAAGTAAAGGTTTTGATCATCGTAAAGGACCATTGCGGTTGTCTTTTGTGATGCTGGTGCGTTATCCCAAATTTGAACTTCGTAATTTAAATCAACTTTTTCGGCAATTTGCCAAGCTGGTTCGTCAAGTTTCCCATCAATGTTTAACTTCTCATCAATTTTAACCGCCTTTATCCTATAGACCTCCTGCGCTGATAAAACAAATGGCAAGATCAAAAGCAAAGCAAAGGATAAAAATTTTTGCATGTGCTTCAATTATTTTTTGTTTTACTTTCGCTTTCAAATTTATATGACGCTTAAGCGTCACCTAAAGTTACAAAAATAAAAAAGGGCGGGCAAAAAGCCCGCCCCGGGGAAATCTAAACTGAAAATATGGGATTAGAAGAAAATATGATAAATAACCGAGATGTTTCTTCCCGGCATCGGAGCAAAGTCCTTAATCCTTGAGAGATGGTCATAATATCTTCTGTTTGTCAGATTCTCAACATTAAGATTTATTTCCTGAGCCAAGCCCTTCATAGGCAATCTCAAACCGAGGTGCAAGTTAAAGATAACATAACCCGGGGTGTGTGTTTCTGTGGGAGCAATTTTATTTTGTGAAGAGACCGCTTTAACTTCAACTCCAAAATTAAACTTGCTCGTCCTGTATTCAACGCTCGCTATGCTTCTAAAAGGCGGTATGAAAGGCAGATATTCATTCACATCTCTTTGTTTCCCTTCAACATAATCAAGAAGAAGCGAAGCGTTAAGGTTTTTAAAAAGTTGGGTCTCAAACTTCGCTTCAAATCCCCTCAGAATTGCATTTGCGGATCTATACGCATAAATCGGCAAATTTGAACCTGTATCTATTTCCCCAGTGTTGAAAGGATAGATGAAATCATTGACATAGTTCAAGAAAAGCGATATATCAGCCGTTGATCTTTCGGTTAAAAGCTTTAAAGACAAATCAAGTTCATTTGATGTTTCCGGTTTAAGGTCAGGGTTTCCAATTTCAAAGCTTTGTGTTCCAAGATGTGGACCGTAAGCGAAGAGCTCTTGAAGGGACGGGACCCTAAAACCACGTGCGAAGCTCAACGAAACAGAAACAGGATCGTTAAACTTGTAGACAACGCCAGCGGAGCTTGAAAACACGCCAAATTTTTTATCTTGCGCTTGTATACTCTCAAATTCTTTTGATCTCACCCTTGCGTAATCAAACCTTAACCCGGTTTGCAATGTTAAATTCCCAAGCCCGATCTCTTCATAAAGCACAAGCGAAGTAAGATAAAGGTTTGCATCGGCGAAAAACTTTTCCTCTCCGATCGTGCTATAACTTTGGTAAAGGAAGTTAGCCCCGAGCATACCATCAAATTTCCCAATCCTTGAATGTTTAAGTTTAATGTCAGCATTTGTAGTTTTAATTTTTATATGTGTTGCCGTTTCACCGCCCTCAATCTCGCGATGGTCATAATTGGTTTGATTTAAATGCAGTTCGGTTCCCTGGATGATTTTATCCTCAAACTTCAAATCCGTTTTAAACTCATATTTATCTCTTCTGATTTTAAACCTTGGCATATCTTCATGGTCACTTCTTGTAGGTATTCCATAATCGCCGGTGTAATTTCTAAAGGCGAAACCAGAGCTGAAACTTTTTGTGTAATAGGCAACGCCAAATGATGAGTTTAAATTTTTTGAGTTAGTATTTTCTAACTCACCTGACGGTATTTTAACATTATTATTTTGCCTATAACCGAATTCTCCTCTCAAAGCAAAATTCTTAAAACCGTAGTCAAAGAAACCAACCCCGGCCAATCCCGAATTCACTGATTCTCCTGTCAATCTTAGCGAACCCCTCAATTTATCATGGACAGCTCTGGGTATATCGTTTGAGATGACATTTATTGCGCCTCCCAATGCGTTCACGCCATAAAACAAACTCGCTGGACCGCGAATTATTTCAACCCTTTCAACCGAAGCCGGGTCAAAAGAGACAGCGTGGTCGGGAGTTAAATCCGAAGCATCTCCAATCCTACTCCCGTTGTCAAGAATCAAAATCCTTGTTCCAGATAAGCCACGAATCACCGGGCGCCCAACAGCTGAGCCGTTATATTCAAGGTTTATCCCCGGCTCGTAAGAGAGCGTCTTGGCGAGATTTTCGCTTAACCTTAAACCAAGTTTATCTTCGTCAAGTATAGCTATCGGTTGATGAATTTCAAAAGGACTTCGCTCATACATCGTCCCGGTGACAACAACATCCGGCAAGGACAAAACTGTTTGCTCAAGCTCAATTTCAACATCAAGCGTTAAACCATCCTTAACCTCTACCTTTTTACGGGATTTCTTATAACCCACATAACTTACCTCAATTGTATAATTCCCAGTTGGAACATTTTGGATAACAAATGTTCCATCGGTTTTTGTGATTGTGCCCCTTTTAATCTCAACGAGATGAACATCCGCTGATGGAAGTGGTTCTCCGGTAGATTTATCTACAACCTTGCCTTTGATCGTCCCTTGAGAAAATAAAGTTGAATAAAATGCGAAAATGAATACAAAAATGCTCCAGCGCATAGTTTTAACAAAATTTTGTTTTGGAAAACTTTTCAAAACCAAAAATTCGGAGATAACTCCAGGAATTAGCTAAGCGGTGGAGCCCTTTTTGGAAGCAGGAGATGAAAATCAGACCTGATAAATAAGATGGACTTAACAAAAAGGGGATTTGAAATCTCAGGAGGAGAGGCGAGAGAATATAACCTTGTGTGGAAATAGTTAAACTGGGTGGTGAGGACGACCGCTAAATCTTTTAAACTTGGGTGAAATTTATGGTTTAAACACTTGTGCTCCGAGATGCTTTCGTAGCTTACACCGAAATCCCAACTAAAGTTCAACCCAGTGTAATTTAAAGCGATAAGATAAAAGAGAAAGGTTAAAACTATGTAAACTTTATTTCGCCTCAATCTTTCAATTTCCATCTTTTTCAAAATCTTCATTATAAAAAACGCGCTCCACAGAAATTTTGTTCCACCTTTAAGCGATCAGAAGCCGAGAAGTTTCTTCAAATTCCCCGAGAGGATTTTTTGAATTTCATCGTC
>JAPYWO010000021.1 GCA_028276305.1 Candidatus Thermokryptus sp. | reverse complement strand
AAAAGAAAACTATAACTGTTGAAGTCAAGGAAAATGAAATAACATTAGTTGACTGCGTGATGGAAACCCAAGTTTTTTACATAGGGGCGATTGAAGTAGTATCCTCAGGAAGTGAAGAACTTATTCCATCCGAAGCAACTACAAAAACAATAATCACCAGCGCTGAGGTAGAACACTTCCAAGCCACAAGTTTGAACGATGTTTTGAACCTCGTCCCTGGCATACAAAAAACGGATAACCCGGGGATAGGTAAAACCGCTCAAATCGCAATCCGTGGTTTTGAAAACAATCAAATGTCCGCCTTTGGCACACTCGTAATAATTGATGGTGCCCCTCTCAGCAACAACGCAAACCTACAATTCCAAAAATGGACATCCGCAATCACAGGACCCTCAAACCTCGGGGGAAGCGTTGATATAAGAACTATCCCGGCTGACAACATTGAATCAATTGAAGTGATACGCGGAATCCCATCTGTAAAATATGGAGATATGACTTCAGGTGTTATAATAGTAAACACAAAAACCGGAAAACAACCCCATAGAGTAAAAATCAAAACTAATCCTGATACAAAAGAGGCAAACTTAGGCGGTAGCTTCAAAATTGGCAACTCCATCCTGAGCTACAATTTAAACTTAGCTCAAAGTGAAAGAAATATACGATTGAAAGGCGATGAATTTAGCCGACTGACAGGACAAATCACCCTAAGCCGTAACTTGATGAACGACCGCCTAAACTTTAACACAAAACTACTCGGACAAAAAATCTTTGATGAAGAACAACCCAAGGGTGATGTTTATAAAACAAGAAACTACAATAGAGGATACCTTCTCCAATGGACAATTTGGGGAAAATATAACCCCGAACAACCAATAGGATTCTTTGAATACAATATCTATGTTACAAGGAGAAGGGAGAACAGTATGAAATCTCGCCTTGTTCAATCAGATGTAAGAATCCTTCCAACAGGAGATACAGTTTCCTCCTACATTGGTAAAGTTGAAACTCGCGGAGTTGAATGGACAACGGGTGCAAGATTTGAATATAACCGCATATTTTCCGGGTTAGGTCTATTCCATAAACTACTGATCGGCTTAGATCTTCAATATAACGCAAATACCGGCGAAGGCGTCATCATTGATACACTATTTAACTACTATGGTCCAGAGTCAGGAAAACTACCATACCGCTTCGAGGATATCCCAGGTCAATTTCTACCAAGCTTATACCTTGAAGATAAAATTACCGGCAAACTCTTCGGAATTAACTTCTCCCTTACCGCTGGGTTTAGATATGAAATGTATAGACCATATAAAATTAACCTAAAGGGTTTGATAAGCAAGGGAAATTTCATAGAATCATATAACGGAACATATTTCAACCCACGCGGAAATATCATCCTTTTCCTACCTAAAGAAAACCAAATAAGAATAAGCGCAGGCGTATCTTCTAAATCACCACCAATGAGCTCAATCTATCCAGAGCCAACAGTTATAAAGTGGCGAAATCCCAACGATAGTTCAATCGTATACATTAGACCTAATACAAGAAATCCATACTTGAAAGGATATATAGAAAAACAATTTGAAATTGGCTACGATAAACGCTTCGGGAAAATTCTCGGACTATCAATATCAGCATATTATAAATATAGAAACGATGAAATATCGTCACAAACTATTCCGATCTTCTTTTACGACTCTCTTAAAAACAAAGTATACTATATAGACAAATACGGCGTATCCCAAAACCTAGGCTGGTCAATTGGAAAAGGCATTGAATTTACTTTAAGGACATCAAAAATAGAAAAACTTAATATGGAAATTCAAATTTCAGGAGCTTATACATATTTAAAAAATTCATCAAGAGGCTTTTACTATGACTCTAACCCTGACATTACACTCGGCAGATACCCAAACTATAAAGTTCCAAATGTCCCGATAGATACCCTCATCGGCTTCATTTACGATAAAAGCATCTCCTGGAGAGATGTTGTAATCGTTAATTACTTCTTGAAATGGACCGTGAAAAAATTAGGACTTTGGGTGACATTTAGAGCGGAAAATGTTCTTGTGGAAAGAAACAGAACTTATAATTTAGAACCAATTGATTTCAGCTTGCCGACCGTTACAGAGGATACAAAACGCGCAAGAGAATTTGACGAGAGCATTAAAACCAAACCGTCAAAATGGTTGCTCAGTTTCAACATTACTCAATCAATCTTTAAAGGCGCTGAGATCTCTTTTTATGTTAACAACTTCCTTGACGACCCAGCTGTATATAGATATTACACTAACTATAAAGGTGAAATTGCCGAGAGCACAAGAAACCCATCGTTGTTTTATGGAATAGAAATAAGCATCGTTCTTGATGATTTGGCTAAATCAATATTAAAAAATGACTTTAAATAGAATGAGAGAGTTATTTTATAAATTAGTCGTGTTTTCCATTTCTTTAGCGCTTTTTCATAGCTGTGAAAAAATTGAAATGCCAACTAAATACGATGGCTCTGGCTACCTTAAACTGATCTGCCTTTGGGATTCACTGGGTCAACTTACTCCTATAAGAAATGGCAAAGTTATAATTACAAGCGAATACGGAATGAAAATCGTTTATCTCAATGAAGACGGGTGTGTTGAGATTCCAAACCTGCCAGAATCAATCTACAACGCCTCCGTCCACGGAATACATCCCACCGATAAAAACATCTCACTTATAGGCGTAAAAAAAGACATTGAAGTTAAATCAATGGGAAAAACCATTGATACCATTATTGCCTCGCCCACAAGCGGCTTTGGCATAGTGATAAATGAAATTTATTCATCAGGTCCAGTAAACGATATATTCTACATCTTTGACCAATTTATAGAACTTTATAATCCAACAGATAGCATTAAATACCTTGATGGAATTATCGTTATGAGAGTATCCGGTAATAATGAAGGACTTGGACCAGGCGCCGATGAAGGTAACGACGGAGACATAGATGGGATCACCTATATCTTTAAATTTCCCGGAAACCCAGGTGAAAAAAATTATCCGATTTACCCAAAACAATTTGTCGTTATCGCCTCCAAAGCCATTGACCATAGAAAATTCGTCTCAACAAGCATTGACTTGTCAAATGCTGACTGGGAGTTCTATAATCAATACTCCCCAAACGATGTTGATAACCCAAATGTCCCTAACCTTATTAACCTAAGACCCGACAGAACTTCTGATTTCCTTCTTGCTTTGACAAGCGATATCGTTGTGATTGCAACTGGCGAAGATATCAAATGGGAAGACGGAATAGATATAAACACCATAATTGACGGAGTTGAATATCAATCAAGCCCGCATCCTATAAATAAGAAAACGCTTGATCCAAGAGTTGATAGGGGATATGTCCTAAGCCCCCCAAGATATAGTGGAAAATCCATGCAAAGGAAATCCCCAGGATTTGATACAAATGATTCTTCTATTGACTTTGAAATAATTGATAAACCAACGCCAGGCAGACAATGATAAAAACATTCATATTGATACTTTTGTCGCTTTTCGCCGAATTTATCTACGCTCAATACTACCGCCTAACCGCTATTGGAGGAATGTATATCGCCGTTGAAGATGTTGACAACGAATTAAATCTATACGACTTCGGTGAAAACCCCGCCTGGATAATTTACGATGAGAATATAAACAAAATCTGGATGCACAGCGATTTCAGTAAATCAAAGGGAGAATATAAACGCATATATGACCCCTATCAATTGAATTTATACGGAATCAGTTTCTTCCGTGTACAAACGCTTGATAAAAGTGGTACCTTTAAAGGTTGGGCATCGTATACAAATGAAATAAGAGAAAAATTATACGGCTCACTTCTGTTATTTCCATATGACGGCAAATCTTTTTTTGTAACCGACACAACTACGGGAAACTTTCGCTATCAAATTATAACATTCGGTTTTGACTACGGCTCTAAAGTTTTTAAGTATGCCTGCGCCGGAGTAAATGTTAACTATAAAATCATTGACGGCTTAAAAGATATATACACAAATGCAAGGGATATTTACCGCCAAATAAGCATTTCACCTAGTTTAGCAATTCCAATTACACAAAATTTAAACATTGGTTTTAAACTTACGATTTCAAATTGGCAGGAAAAAATTGAGGCCAAAAGTGAAAACCTCTATGACGCTGAATTATACCTGTATAGAGGAAATTCATACGCCATAAAAAGAACAAGCAATATTGTGAATCTCAAACTAAAAGAGAAAAATAATGAAATCGGTATTCAAACAACCTACTCACCCCAAAATAACCTAAACCTCGGAATAAAATTTAACATTAAACGAAGCGGTCAATATATTCTGATCCCATACGGGCTACTTGAAGAATATGAATTTGGCTACGCAAATTTCAATGCATCAAACATTAATCTACTCTCCCGATTGAAACTTAACAAAAAATCAACCATCGGCTTAGCTTTCAAATACGAGTATCTTGATATATGGAGTAAACACTCTCCAAGAAACTTGCTTCTTTGGAGGGAAAAAATCAAAAATTTTGAATCTGGGTTAGGAATATGGTCAAATCTTTCAGAACTTTTTTCCGTCGGGATTGAAATATTGTACAAAAACTCTACCGCTGACTCAATGAAATACATAGATAACATATTTAAATTTATTAAAAGCGATAACTACATCATCAAACTTGGAGGAGAATTTAAAAGCAAAAAAATAACTCTAAGATCTGGCTTTAATTATTTATTCTCAACAAAGGATATAACTTTCGGTGGAGATAATGTCGCTTGTTCTTCGCTTAGTTTCGGCATAACCTATGATCCATTTGCTGACTTGATTCTCGTTCTGGGTAAAATAAATGCAAAAATAGAGCAAAAAAATAATTCCGTTAAAAGAAATATCTTCAAACTAATTCTTATACTAAAATTCTAAAAAAACAAAAAAGGAGGAAGCCATGCGTGCAAAACTGTTCATTCTCGCTTTAATTGTTATCGTTGCTCTCGCAAACTCCCAAGGTTGGCGTGAAGCCCTATCGCCAACTTATCCACCAGGAACCGTCTTTTATAAGACATTTATGGTCAACAAAAATATCGCCTTTGTAGTAGGAAACAACGGCATTATATTGAAATCAACAGATAGCGGGCTCAACTGGACACGACTTAATAGCGGTGTCACAAGAACCCTCTACAGTATCTACTTCTTAAATGAACAAATCGGATTTGTAGGTGGCTCATCAAGAACCTTGCTTAAAACAAAAAACGGCGGTACCACATGGGATTCAATTAATGTTACAAAAATTCCGAACTCAACTGCAACTATATATGCTCTGTACTTCGCTGATACAACCACCGGATGGATGATGGCTTCAACTTCATCTCAGGGCTGGATACTCAGAACAACAGACGGGGGCAATACTTGGACAATTGACACGACAATATCAAAACAGCTTTATAACATGTACTTCTATGCTCCAGGCAAAGGTATCGTAGTAGGAAAAGATGCAAGTACGATTTGGTATACAAAAGATGGTATAACCTGGAAAAACGCTCCAGCACCGGACTTAAGCCAATTTCCATATACAAGATCCGACATCAGAAGCGTTTTCATGGTAAGTGAAAGCGTGGCAGTTGCAGTTGGTTGGGGAACATTTGCCGCTGGCCTTCAACCCAGTATAATAATACGAAGCACCGACGGAGGCGCATCTTGGACTCAAATTGTACCCCCAGAGGATAAAAGAACATATGACAATCTTTACGCTGTTTGGTTTAAGGACTCTAAAAACGGCATAGCTATAGGTGGTGGACTAAAAGGCGCTGTTGCATTGGTGACAAACGATGGCGGACTGACCTGGAACCCGATACGAGCCCCTATAGGAGCAACTCTTTACGACGCCTCTGGTATTGGCGATACAATAATTGTAGCCTGTTCGGACGGGCTTATAATAAGAACACCTGACTTCGGAAGAAACGCCACACAAACTAAAGTACCTGGAGCAACTATATATTCAATGCAAGTGATAGGGAACAAAATCTACGGAGCTGGATATGATGGAATTTTAGTAACATCAAGAAACTTAGGTAAAACATGGGAAGCTGGATTTATCTGCCCGACCGACGGCTACAGCACCCCAAATGCTAACAATATCTACTTCATAAACGACTTGGTGGGATTTTCTGCCCATAGTTATAGATTGCTCGCAAAAACCACCGACGGCGGTAATACTTGGACCTCTCTAATTAAAGATACGCTTTCATCAACAAGTCATTTTTATGATGTCTTCTTCTTTGATGAAAATACCGGCTTCGCAGTTGGACAACTTCAAACTAATTTGGATGTCATCTACAAAACCACAGACGGCGGACGAACATGGACAACGACATCAGGTATCGTGAACAAAGCCCTTAGAGCAATAAGCTTTGGATCAAGGAACAAAGGTGCTATCGTTGGAGCCGGGTTAAAAGGATTATATACCACAGACGGAGGCACAACCTGGCAATCCTCAACATTTGTCGGCGTACCAAGCTCTCTCTCAAGCGTTGATCTAAGAGACCTCGCTTTTATAAACGAAACAACAGCTGTCGCCGTCGGATATAAAATTATCCTAAAAACAACAGATGCCGGAAAAACCTGGAACTATATTGATTCAACCACCAACTGGCTATACTCCGTGAGCTTTAACAAAAACGGCATCGGCTATGCCTCAGGCACTGGATTTATCCTGAAATCCACAGACGGAGGACAAACTTGGACCAACCTCTACGATCCAAATGTAATACAATCTTCTACCCTATACGCAGTCGCCATTGATACATTAAATTACGCCTGGACTGGTGGCGCTTATTCATTCGTCTATACAAATTCACCAGTGACATTCGTTAAATTAAATGATGAGTTACCACAAAACTTCACACTATCACAAAACTATCCAAACCCATTCAACCCATCTACAACGGTTGAATTTTCAGTCCCCTATACAAGCAGGGTCTCAATAAAAATCTACAACGCCCTAGGTCAAGAAATTAAAACATTAATTAACGGTGAATTACAACCGGGGAAATACAAAGTTGAATTTAATGCCTTTGATCTGCCAAGCGGTGTCTATTTCTGTGTCATGAAAGCAGACGGATTCAACGATATGAAAAAGATGTTGTTGATAAAATAAAGTGATCTATTACAGGGGCGATTCACTTCGCCCCTGTCTTTAAACTTTTAAAACAAAAATAACTTAACAATGAAAAAAATTATCAAAATATTCCTCATCCTCACATTCATTATAATCTCAAAATCCATAGTAATAAGTGACAACTTACCCCAAAACGCTGGAAATAAAAAATACGAAGAAGGCAAGGTCTATCGCCATACACTCTCCAACGGAATGACCGTTCTAACAATGGAAAGACATAATGTGCCATACATCTATCACCAACTTACATATAAAGTCGGATCAGTGAATGAACCGCCCGGATTGACCGGAATAAGCCATGTAGTAGAACACATGATGTTCAAAGGAACAAAAAAATATAGTAAAGGAGAAATATCAAAAATAATCTCCCAAAATTCCGGGGTGTTCAACGCTTTCACTACCGCCGATATGACCTCATACTATATCTACCTTCCGAAAGATAAAATTGAAATCGCTTTTGATATTGAATCGGATAGAATGCAAAACTCAACATTTGACTCAACTGAATTTACACGGGAAATTGAAGTCATCCTTCAAGAAAGAAGAACAAGAACAGAAAGTAACCCAAACGGCATCTTCTACGAAAACTTAAACGCCCTTGTATTTACTCTACACCCCTATAGAAATCCAACTATCGGCTGGCAAAACGACCTAAAAAAGATGACCTATAAAGATGCATTCAATTTCTATAAGACCTATTACACGCCAAACAATTCAATCCTAGTCCTTGTCGGCGACTTTGAAACGGATGAAATCATAAAACTAGCGGAAAAATATTACGGGAAAATCCCACCAGGTCCACAACTACCAGAACCTGAATTTTATGAACCCGAACAAAAAGTAAAAAAATCATTTACCCTTGTCCATTCAGATATCCAATCCCCAACTTTATCTATTGTCTTCAAAACTCCATCCTTCAGGGACGATGATGGACCCGCCCTTTACCTATTGGGGAAGATACTTTGTGAAAAAAGCAGAGGGTCACGGCTTTATAAACGACTCGTTGAAGATGAAAAACTTGCTTTATCAGTTGGAGGCGGATTGTCAATGATGAAATATGCTGGGCTATTCTATATAAATGTCGTTCTAAATCCCGACAGCTCTACTGATAGGGTAGAGCAAATAATTTGGGATGAGATAGAGAAACTAAAAAAAGAAGGTCCCAGCGAAAAAGAACTTCAAAAAGTGAAAAATAGATTCAAATTCACCCAAACCACGGAATACATCAAAAACGCCGATATCGGAATGCGTATAAGCACCTGGGAATGCTACTATGGCTGGGATTACTATGATGTTTTCTATAACAAAGTGCTCAATGTTTCTGCTGATGACATCAAAAAAGTAGCTAATAACTTCCTTATACCCGAAACCTCAACTTTATCCTGGAGAATTCCAAAGGAGAAAAAAAATGTCACTATAAGCGAGGATGAAGAAGAAAGCGAAGAAAAAACAGAACCGGTCAAATTATTTGAAAACGACGATTTTAGTAGATTCTATCTCAAGGAGAACGAATTGATAGAACCCTATAAAGAACTTTTAAATATCCCACGACCAAAACCAATAACTCCTCTCATCAAAAAACATAAATTAGAAAATGGTATAACATTATATACCATTGAAAATAAACTCGTTCCCACAATTCTTGTCTATGGGATAATTAACACTGGAATCATAACTGAGGAAATTTATGAAGGGAAAAACGGGCTCTCAAATGTCCTAGCAGATGTGCTAAATAGAGGACCTGCGAACCTAACTTATGATGAATATGTAGACAAACTTTCATTCTACCCAATTTCAATATCAATAAGAGGTAATTACAGGGGATTCACTTTTGAGGGATATTCCCTGACCGAAAATTCTAATGAAATGTTAAAAACTTTGGTAGATATACTTACCAATCCCCGCTTAGATACCACCGAGATAAAACTTATAAGGGATAAACATCGCGCCCTTGCAAGCCGTAGATTCAAAAGTACTAAAGTTATCGCCTTCTACTACATGTTTGATAACATCTTCAAAAACCACGAATACTCCAAAAACAAAATCACAACTGAAAGCATCAATAAAATCACCACCGATGATGTCATCAAAGCATACAAGAAATACATAAACCCACAACAAACTACGATTATCGTCGTTGGCTCTTTGAAACATGACGAGCTTTTTAATCTTGTTAAGTATTATTTCAGCTCCTGGAAATCCAAGGAAAAATTATCTACTTCAAAAGGCGTTTCAAAGGTACAGCCATTAAACGATAGAGAAATAAAAGCATTCCCAGATAGCGAGTATACCGAATGCACAATAAATATAGGTTTTTCACCCTACAATGATATAAAATTTGAAGAAATAGAAACAGCAAACATTCTCAATTACATCTTAGCCCAAAGCGCACTGACCTCAAGAATAGGGGTTGAACTCAGAGATAAACAGGGCTTGATATATGGAATTAGAAGCCAACTTTGGTACACAAGAGACCGCATAGGATACTGGAAATTCAACATTAAGACAGCCCCTCAAAATGTCACAAAGGTTATTGAAGGAATTTTCAAAGAAATACAGAAATTAATTTCCGAAGGTATAACCGACGAGGAATTTACCAACGCTAAGCTAAGAATGCTTGGTCTTTTGCCACTCTATACCGAAACTCCATATGATGTAGCTTCAATCGTTGCAGAATCAATAATTTATAAATTGCCACTTGATAACTTTGATACAAAATACGACAGAATAAAATCAATA
>JAPYWO010000020.1 GCA_028276305.1 Candidatus Thermokryptus sp. | reverse complement strand
GAAATTCACCCTCTCGCTATTAATTTTTTACCGCTGACATTAAGCGGTCTTATGCTTCTTGTTTTATCAAGTATATTTGAGGACTGGGGAACGGCAAAGTTAGGAATTAAAGGCATTGGGAGTGTGATTTATCTTGGTGTGTTCGGTTCAATTGTAACATTCACGGTGTATTACTGGCTTTTGAAGAAAGTCCCAGCTGTGATAATGTCGCTAACAGCATTTTTAACTCCAGTTTTTGCTGTGCTTATCGGTGTATTTGTGGGGAAGGAGGAAATCTCAGCAAACATCCTCGGTGGCGCATCTTTGGTTTTAGCAGGCGTATTAATGGTGAATTCATATTTCATCTTCAAAAAATAAACATCACATTATGCTTATCCGGATTTTAATCATTACGGTTTTCTTCGCTACAATGGTTTATTGTGATGTTTTTGATGTCCTTCATTATGAGATTTACATTGACCTTTATAAAGGTCTTGTTGAAAGAAATGGTTTTTACAACGGCTCTGTGAAAATTAGGTTCTTCTTAAAAGAAAATGCTTCAATTGTCAAATTTCATGCTGTAAAAGATGTGGTTTCAGTTGATTCTGTTCTTCTTTTGAAAACTTCATCGGGTTGGTTTAATGTTGAACTAAACTTCCAACAGGGTTTTGAAAGTCTTGATGTAAATTTCCCGACGGTTTTTCCTTCCGGGGACACAGTTGAGTTAAAAGTTTATTTCAGACGAAGTTCTAATTTGGATCGTGGTTATTACTTTTATAAAAAAGAAGAAGCGCAAATTCCATATGATATCGCCTATACGATGACTGAACCATCTGACGCAAGGTTTTGGTTTCCTTGTTATGATGAACCTTGGGACAAAGCAACCGTTGAACTTGTCATAAAGGTACCCAAAAATTTTCTCGTCGCTGGAAATGGGCTATTGATAAGAGATGAAATAATTGGGGATGAGCGGATTTTCTATTGGAGGTCAACCTTTCCGATGTCAACTTACCTTATAGCTTTTGCTACATCCGAGTATATAACATTTTCGGATTGGTATAAGAGGGTAACAAACCAAGCTGATTCAATTGAAATTAAATACTATGTTTGGCGTGAGGATTCGTTGAAAGCGGTAAACGCTTTAAAAAATGTTGTTGATATGATGAAATTTTTCTCCGTTAAATTTGGTGAATATCCATTTGAAAAATATGGGATGGTCGCCGTTTACCCATTCAGTTATGGTGGGATGGAACATCAAACGATGACGACGATAAACAGGCGATGGCTCAATGGAAACTATGAGGGAGGAATCGCTCATGAGCTTGCTCATCAATGGTGGGGTGACCTTGTGACTTGTGAGAATTGGGCTGAGATATGGCTGAATGAGGGCTTTGCATCATATGGCGATGCATTATATACCGAGTATAAATATGGGAAAGATGCGTTTGTTTCAAAGCTTAAAAGTTGGGCGAATTCGTATTTTAAAGAAGATTCGTCAATTAGGTATGCGATTTATAATCCACCACCTGGAAAACTTTTCGGAACAGCTGTCTACTTCAAAGGAGCATGGGTTTTACATATGTTGAGAAATTTAATCGGTGATTCAACCTTTTTCAAAGTCCTTCAAGAGTGGGGGAAAAGATATGCTTATGGAACGGGCACGACAAGGAAATTCAATGATGTTGTAAACGAGATAACTAAAAGTAATTTTGATTGGTTTTTTGACCAGTGGGTTTTGGATTCGGGTTATCCAGTTTTTGATTTTTATATAACCGCTATTGATTCGCAAATTGTAATTAACATCAGGCAAGTTCAAAAAAATAGCAGGATTTTCAAAGTTCCAGTGGAATTTAAAGTCAGCACACAAGGTTTTGATACACTGTTAACTTTTTGGAATCATACTCCTGATACAATTTATGTGGTGAAGTTTGGTTTTACTGTCAACAGAAATGATTTAAAAGTTGAATTTGATCCGAGCGAGAAAATTTTGAAAAAGGTAAACGCCATCGTTATAAACAAAGCTGAATCAAGCACCCCTTTGAATTTCAAACTTTACCAGAACTATCCAAACCCATTTAACTTTGAGACGAAAATTGACTTTGAAATTGGAGGAATGGCGGGTAAAATTTACAAGTGTAAAATTTCGCTGTATGATGTTTTGGGAAGGAAAGTTAGAGAAATTTTTGTGGGCGAGCTTCCTGTCGGAAGATATTCGCTTGATTTGAAGTTAAATGATTTAGTTTCGGGAATTTACTTTTGTGAGTTGGTTGTAATTGATGTTGGTAGGATTGTTTATCGGGATAAGGTAAAAATGGTTTTGTTAAAATAAACCTTGAGGTTGCCATGACGAAGTTCAAAACAATCATTGAACCTTTTAAAATTAAAGCGGTTGAACCGATAAAATTTACAACGGAAGAGGAAAGGGAGGAAATTTTAAGAAAAGCTGGATATAATGTTTTCAACATCCCGGCTGAAGATGTTATAATTGACCTTTTAACTGATAGTGGGACAAACGCAATGAGTTCAAAACAGTGGGCTGGTATAATGGATGGAGATGAATCATACGCTGGGTCAAAAAGTTTTTTCAGGTTTGAAAGAGTGGTCAAAAGAATAACAGGATTTAAGCATGTTATACCTGTTCATCAAGGCAGAGCAGCTGAAAAAATTTTGTTTTCAATTGTAGCAGGACCTGGAAAATTCATTCCCAACAACACTCATTTTGATACTACAAGGGCAAATATTGAATTTGTCGGTGGAACGGCAGTTGATTTACCTATACCTGAGGGAATTCAACCGGATGTATGGCATCCATTCAAAGGGAATATGGATGTTGAGCGACTTGAAAATTTTATAAAGGAAAAAGGACCGGAAAATATACCTCTCGTTATGCTAACGGTTACAAACAATTCAAACGGGGGACAACCTGTTTCAATGAAAAATATAAGAGAGGTAAAAGAGGTTTGCAGTAAATATGGAATTCCTTTGTTTCTTGATGCTTGTCGTTTTGCTGAAAATGCTTACTTCATAAAGAAGAGGGAAAAGGGTTATGAGAATAAAAGCATTCTTGAAATTGTGCAGGAGATGTTCTCATATGCTGATGGCTGTACGATGAGCGCTAAGAAGGACGCATTTGCAAATATCGGTGGGTTTCTTGCTCTTAACGATGATGAGCTTGCTATTAAAGCGAGAAATGTTTTGATCGTAACTGAAGGTTTCCCAACTTATGGAGGACTTGCTGGAAGAGACCTGGAGGCAATAGCTCAAGGTCTTGAAGAAGTGATTGATGAAAATTACCTTGTTTATAGAATAAGATCAGTTGAATATCTCGCGGAGAAATTAATTGAAAGAGGTATTCCAGTTTTAATCCCACCCGGTGGTCATGCGGTATATCTTGATGCGAAGCGCTTTGCTCCACATATACCGCCAGAGCAATTTCCGGGACAATCAATCGTTGTTGAGCTTTATAGAGTTGGTGGGATAAGAAGCGTTGAGATCGGAAGTGTCATGTTCGGGAGAAAAGATAAAGAAACGGGTAAATTCATCCCGCATACAATGGAGCTTGTTCGTCTTGCTATTCCGAGGAGGGTTTATACACAAAGTCATATTGATTATGTTGTTGAGGTGATCACCGAGGTTTATAAAAATAGGGACAAATTGAAGGGGTACAGGATTATTTGGGAGGCGCCACTTTTAAGGCATTTTACAGCGAGATTTGAGCCCATAGAGTAAAAACAAAAATTTTGGAGGTGAAGAAAGTGCATTTATTTAGAAAAAAATCAGTTTCTCAAATTTTAGCAGAAGTGGAAGGTGGAGAAAATAGGTTAAAAAGGGCACTAAGTGCGCTTGATTTAACTGCCCTTGGTATTGGAGCTATAATTGGGGCTGGAATTTTCGCGCTTACTGGGACAGCTTCTGCAGGCGGTGCTCATCATATTGGAGCTGGACCAGCAATTGTGATCTCATTTATCATAACTGCTTTAGCGTGTGGATTTGCTGCTTTGTGCTACGCTGAGCTTGCATCAATGCTCCCAATTTCAGGTAGCGCATATACTTATTCGTATGCTGCTTTTGGCGAATTCGTCGCTTGGATAATAGGATGGGACTTAATACTTGAATATGCGGTTGGAAACATCGCTGTTGCTATAAGTTGGTCTGCATATTTTGTTGAACTGCTACGCGGTTTTGGAATCACGCTCCCGGCTTGGCTCACAACTGATTATGTGCGCGCCATGAATTCACCCGAAATTTTAGCCTCAGCGCCTAAGCTAACTCTACCATTTTTAAATAAAACGATTCCGATTTTTTTCAATTTACCAGCTTTCGGAATCGTAGCGCTAATAACCGTTGTCCTTGTGATTGGAATAAGAGAAAGTTCCACTTTTAACGCAATTATGGTTGCAATTAAACTTGTGATTTTGTTATTCTTCATAATTGTTGGGGCTTTTTATGTGAAGCCAGAGAACTGGCATCCATTCGCACCTAACGGATGGAAAGGGATAATGACAGGGGCTGCGCTTGTCTTCTTTGCATATATCGGTTTTGATGCTATTTCAACAGCTGCTGAAGAGACAAAAAATCCACAAAAAGATTTACCTATCGGGATAATCGCTTCGCTAATTATAACGACGATATTATATATTGCTGTGGCGATTGTTTTGACTGGGATGATTCATTATTCCGAGTTAAATGTTCCCGAACCACTTGCAAAAGCTTTTAGCGTTATCGGCTTGAATTGGGCAGCTGGGATTGTCTCTTTTGGCGCTGTGGTTTCAACGACGGCGGTCTTGCTTGTCTTTCAGCTTGGACAGCCAAGGATATTTTTTTCAATGGCAAGAGACGGTCTACTTCCTCAATGGTTCGCTAAAATTCATCCAAAGTTTAAAACACCTTATGTGACAACAATACTCACTGGTGTATTTGTCGCTATACCAGCTGCATTCGCAGATATAGGAGAGGCTGCTGAGCTTACGAATATAGGAACTCTTTTTGCTTTTGTTTTGACTTCAGGTGGCGTTCTCGTTTTAAGATATACTTCGCCTGAAACGAAAAGACACTTTAAAACACCACTTGTCCCAATTGTGCCGATCCTTGCAATTTTATCGTGTTTTTACCTTATGTTAAGTTTACCTTTGATAACCTGGATTCGTTTCATCGTGTGGCTATTGATCGGCTTGACAATTTACTTTGCCTATGGAATAAAACATAGCAAGCTCGTTGACGAAAAGAAAAAATAATGATTGTTAATTTTCCCCCAATGTGTTATATTTAAACAAAAACAACCCGATTGTGTCTTTATGAAGGCAGTAATTATGGCTGGTGGCTTTGGAACTCGCCTCAGACCTCTGACGATGAATATCCCTAAACCGATGGTTCCGATAGTAAATATACCGATAATGCACAGAATAATTACGCTCCTAAAAAAGAACGGAATAACCGACATTGTTGCCTTGGTTTATTATCAACCCGATGTTATAATGAATTACTTCAAGGACGGAAAAGATTTTGGGGTGAATATAACTTATGTGAGAGCGGAAGCTGATTTCGGGACTGCTGGAAGTGTTAAAAATGCCGAAAATTTCATCGGTGAGGATGAATTTCTTGTCATCAGCGGTGATGTTCTGACAGATATTGACTTATCTAAAGCAATTGAATATCATCACGATAAAAAGTCAAAGGCGACAATTGTTATAACAAGGGTTAAAAACCCACTACCTTATGGTATAGTGATCGTAAGAGATAGTGGAGAGATAATTCGTTTTCTTGAAAAACCAAGTTGGGGGGAGGTTTTCAGCGATACGATTAACACGGGGATTTATGTTCTTGATCCATCAGTGCTTGAGTTTATTCCCTACAAGCAAGAATTTGATTTCAGCAAAAATTTATTTCCGCTCCTCCTTGAGAAAAAATTCCCCTTCTATGGTTATATAGCTGAAAGTTACTGGAGGGACATCGGAACATTAAATGATTATCTTGAAGCGCATCTTGATTGTTTAGCTGGACTGGTTGAGATTGAGATCAAAGGTGAAAGAATTGAAACTCCAAAAGGCGTGATTTATGTCGGGGAAAATGTGGAAGTTGCGGATTACGACCGTTTTGAAGGTGTTGTGGTGATTGGAAATAATACAAGGATAGGCAAAAAGGCGAAAATTATTAATTCGGTGATAGGTTCATTTTGTGAAATAGAAGATGAGTGCGAGATAATTGACTCAGTTATCTGGGATAGAACAAGAATTAAAAGACGGGCAAAGCTAACACTTGATGTAATCGGCTATGATAATTTTATCGGTGAGGGGGCTGAGATAAACGAGAATGTTTTTATAAGCGATCGTTGTACAATTGGAAACTCAGCGAAGTTGCTTCCAAATATAAAGTTATGGCCATTAAAAGTTGTTGAAGATGGTTCTATCTTATCAAAAAGTTTAGTTTGGGAAGATAAATGGTTAAGCGAACTTTTTACTGAGGCAAGGGTAAGCGGTATTTCAAATATAGAAATGACACCTGAATTTGGGGCAAAGCTTGGAGCTGCTTTCGGTGCTTTACTTGGGCAAGGGAAAACAGTTATTGTGAGCCGTGATGCAGATAATGTCTCAAGGATGATGAACAGAGCTTTGATTTGTGGGTTGATTTCGGCGGGGTTAAATGTTGATGATATAAGAATTGCGTCTATTCCGATGGTCCGCCATGAGCTTCGCAGTGGTAGATACGCCGGAGGTCTACATGTTCGCAAATCCCCAGTGGACAAAAACCAAACCGATATTATTTTCTTTGATTCTAACGGTATGGATTTACCAGTAGGGAAAGCGAAAGCAATTGAAAGGTTGTTTTTTGGAGAGGATTTTCCAAGAGTTCCTCATGATAAAGTCGGGACGATTAATTTCCCTGTCAGAACCATTGAAGGATATGTTGAAAAATTTTTATCTGCGCTTAATATTGATGCGATCAGGAAGCAAAGTTTTAAAATTGCGCTTGATTATTCAAATGGAGTAGCTGTAACAGTTTTACCGAACATCCTTGGACAGCTTGGGTGTCAGGTTATATCCTTAAACGCATATCTTGAGCCCACCAAATTAACAAGATCCGATGAGGAGTTTAAAAAGGCAGTGGACGAACTATCGCAGATTGTAACTTCAATTAGATGCGATGTTGGTTTTATGCTAAATCCAGGGGCGGAAAGAATTTGGTTAATTGACGAAAGAGGAAAATTATTATCAGACAATCGTTTACTTTCAATTGTAACGAAACTTTTTTTAACCGTAAATGCGAAGAAAGTAAAGAAAATCGCCGTGCCCATTTCCGCATCGCTTGAAGTGGATTTAATAGCAAGCGAGTATGGTGTTGAGGTTGTTAGAACAAAGAACTCACATTATGGAATGATGGAAGCTGTGTTGAAAGACCCAGAGATTAAATTTGTCGGTGGAACTAAAGGCGGTTATATTTTTCCGGAGTTTTTATTTGCCTCTGATGGCATGTTTGCCATTTCAAAAATACTTGAACTTATGGCTTTAACTGAACTTAAGATTGGAGAAATTGAAGAGAAATTGCCAAAGCTTTGTTTGAAAAGGTTGTCAATTCCATGCCCGCGTGATCTTAAAGGTAAAGTTATGAGATATGCTACACTTGAAAGTGAAAAATTCAAAAGACAACTTATTGATGGCGTTAAAATTTTCTTTGATGATTTAACTTGGATTTTAATACTCCCAGATAGACAAAGGAGCGAGGTTCATCTTTTCGTTGAGTCAAACGATGAAAAAATGGTTGATAATTTGATTGCTGAATACTCAGAGAAGGCTAAAAGTTGGATAATGTTGTAAGAAAAATAAAATAAGGGAAAAAGGTGAAGATAAGCGACATATTAACTGAGGATTTCGTTGTTGTTGGACTTGATGTTTCTACAAAGGAAGATGCAATAAATGCACTTGTTGATATTATAGCAAAGTCAGATAAGGTAAAAAACGCAAATAAAGTAAGAGAAGCAGTATTTGAGCGTGAAAAGATTATGACCACAGGAGTTGGAAAGGGATTTGCCGTTCCACATGGGAAAACGGACGCTGTGACAGATATAGTAGCAGCTTTTGCCGTTACTAAAAAGCCAATTGATTATGAATCGCTTGACGGTGAACCTGTTCGCCTTATATTCTTGATTGTCGGAAGAGATAACATGGTCGGACCTCACATTAAATTGTTGAGCCGAGTTTCAAAGCTGATGAATGACAACAATTTCAGAGAAAAACTACTAAACGCCAAAACCCCAAAAGAAGTTGTTGAATTATTTAAAACTGAAGAGGAAAAATATCTTGGGTGAGAAAAAAGCCTTAAAAAATGTTCGTGGAACGAAAGATATTTTGCCCGAAGATTCATTTAAATGGCAACATATAGAAACGAAAGTGCGTGAAATTTTTGATCTTTATAACTACAAAGAAATAAGAACTCCAATTTTTGAGGAAACTGAACTGTTTGCTCGCGGTATTGGTGAACTAACTGATATCGTGAGTAAAGAAATGTATACATTTGAAGATAAGGGCGGGACCAAGTTAACTTTGAAGCCGGAAATGACTGCATCGGTAATGAGAGCGTACATTCAATATGAGATAAATAAAAAAGTCCCCCTTTTCAAAGTTTATTACATTTCTCCCATGTTTCGCCAGGAAAGACCTCAAGCAGGTCGCTTGAGACAATTTCATCAAATAGGTGCTGAGGCGATCGGCAGTGTAAATCCTGAGGTTGATGCGGAGATAATTTCATTGACGCTTCACATAATTGATAGCTTTGGCGTAAAAAATTTTTTGTTGAAAATTAACTCTGTGGGTTGTCAAAAGTGCAGACCTAAGTATAAAGTTGTTTTGCGGGACTATTTAAAAAATTTTTACGATAGTTTGTCTGAAGAAAGCAAAAGGCGCTTTGAGTATAATCCACTTCGTATACTTGATTCAAAAGATGAATCTGATAGAAAAATAGTCCAAAACGCGCCCAAAATTTTAGATTACCTTTGTAACGAGTGTGATGCTCATTTTAAGGAGTTACTCACATACCTTGATGTGCTTGGCATATCATATGAAGTTGATGCTCATTTAGTTCGTGGTCTTGATTACTACACAAAAACAGCATTTGAAGTGTTAAGTAAAGAGCTCGGTTCGCAAGATGCTATCGCAGGTGGAGGAAGATATGATATGCTTTCAAGCTTAATTGGTGGTCCTGATATTCCAGGGGTTGGCTTTGCTTTGGGGGTAGAAAGGTTGCTTATAATTCTTGAGAAAAATAATTACAGTTTCGGTCAAGATAAAAAACCTTTCATTTTTATCGCATCAGTGGGGAGCAAAGCTAAACTTCATTCATTAAATATAGCTCAAAAACTCAGAAAGAGATATATACCATGTGAGGTTGACCTTTTAAATAGAAGTTTGAAATCCCAGATGAAAGAAGCAAATAGACAGGGTTCACGCTATGTTGTTATAATAGGTGAAAGTGAAATGGAAAAAGATGTTTGTCTTGTAAGAGATATGAATAGCGGTGAGCAAATTGAGGTGTCATTGGGTAAAATTGTAGAATATATCGTTGATAAATATGCCGAGGAAATCACCAAGAATTGAGCCTGAATTCAAATATGACTTTACTCTTTATTTATCTATTGACTACGATGAGATAAAAGATGAAAGATTTTTAAAATTTTTAATAGAAACAACTCAGCACTTCGTTGCATTTTCTTATGAATTGAATGTTGAAGTTCAAAAAGAAGACAATCAATTAACATTTTTGATACTCGGTTTCAAACCACCTAGCTCTCCGATTTCGCAATTTGGTCCGGCTCGTTTTGAGTATAGAATTTATGGATATAAGGAAGGGATTTATAAAATTACGGTAGTTAAGAAGGAAAAGATCAAAAATAGTTTTCAAGTTTTAATAACCGACGACAAAATAAAAGTTAAAAGCGAACCTCGGAAAAATAAGTTTGTAAAAATAAAGGTTAGTTAACGGGATGCGTCCTATTTTATTTCAGATCGGACCGATTCCAATCTA
>JAPYWO010000019.1 GCA_028276305.1 Candidatus Thermokryptus sp. | reverse complement strand
CGAATGAGCTGGTTATACTCATCTTCATCGTTTGTCATCTCAAGTTTCGCCTTTATAAAATCAATTCTCCTTTCAACTCGTTCCTTCCAAAACTCACGACCGCTTTTTATCTTCAACTCCCTTGATGCAGAATAAATGTTATCTGGCTTGAGCTCACGCCCCGTCCCAGCACAAAAATCAAAATATGAACTCATCAAAACCTTAACAATCCCACTTATTGCGTAATCATTTGCGGGTATCTCAAGAAGAGAAATTATCGCGGAAACCAAAGGCGACCTCTCAAGATAAAACCTATCGGTTATATTTGCGGGAATCCCATAAATTGGAAAAATCTCCCTGAAAAGATTCGTATATTTTTCAGGTCGGTAAGTCGCAACACAAATTTTGCTCAAATCAATATCGGGTCTATCATTGACGATGCTCTTAATCAAACGAGCTATCGTCTTCACCTCATCCACCCTGTCCTTGGCTTCAATTAAAGTAACAAAATCCCTCGCATCATACTTATCAAACTTCAAACCGATATAATTGAAAAGATACTTGTTTAAATGCCTTGCGAATTTATCATTTTCCGTCTTCGGCTTTAACTCAAGCTTTTCAAAACCCGCATCAAGAAATTTATTATAACATTCGTCAAGATGACCGAAAAGATTGTTGTTCTTTTCAAAATAATCAAACAAAATCACAATCCTCACACCGTTAACCTTTGTGAGCATCTTTATCAAGTTTATCTCCGGAAGGCGAAAAACGGAAAAACCATCAATGAAAATTGAATCAACTTCAAAAAAGGCATTCCTAAAAATCAAATTCACATTTTCAACCGTCAAGATATTATTCAATTCTTTGAAAATCCCTGGCACATCTATAAACGAATTGCTAAGCAAAAGACCTTCATATTTTTCATATATCAAAGCGATGTCTTTAAGTTTTACCCTATCTTCCCTTTTCTCAACTTTGTCAATTTGTTCCAACAAATCCTTTGGATAAATCCCATCCTCTTTTAATCCAATTACCGTATCAATCAACTTATTCACTGTTCCCTTTGGAAGCTCACTCCCTGTCCCAGGTGGTTTAAAATATTCAAGTTGCTCAATCACCCCATCTATTGCCATTTGAAAAACAAGCCCCTGAATTGTCTCCGATATAAGACGTTTTGGCTTTTCAACACCCGAACTGAAATACAATTTCCTTGCGAACAATTCAAGCGTGAAAAAGTTAAACTCAGGTGCGACATTCCCCGGGGCATAACTTAGAAATTCCCTCTGCAACTCCCTTATCTTCCTCCTTGTCGGGACGATATAAACGAAACTTTTAAAATCCCCACGCTCCACCCTGCTCCTTATCTCCCTTCTTACATCAATGACCCTTCTTCCTGGCGGAAAGCTTAAAATTACACCCATTTTCCAAAATCAAAATTTAATTTCTCAACCTTGCAAAAATTTAAATATCAACCGAATTAAAAACAAAAATCCCCCAATTTATAAATGCCTTCATCGCCACCGGATTGCCCACGATTGGACTATTTAACTTTTAAAGCGGGAAACATCTTTTTCAATTTCTCCAAATCCCACTCATAAATGTTAAAAATATACGGTACTTTTTCATCTAATTCTATCTGCGAACCTTTCTTTATATTCGGATCAATCACTACCAAATACCTCAAGTCCCCCCGATGCATAATCGTTGGCAAATCAACAACGACTCTTCCAAGATAATGACCAGCAAGGTCATATATAAGGAAATATCCATAACTCCCTTTAGGCATTTTACCTTTTAAATCATAATAATGCACCATAACCATACCCGAAAGCTCAACCACACCCCACAATTTCATATTGTATTCCTTTGTTAAAGTGTCCATTGAATAAGTTCTCACCTTTTTAATCTCTTTCCACAAACCCTTTGGCTTTTCAAATTTTATCATCTTTTTAGAATTCATTTCATGCAAAGTTATTCCAGTGAAATTATTCGCTTCAATTACATAACCAGATGAAACCAATAAATCACCACCTAAAAAACCCCTATAAAAGTAATTTCTATAATCCCAATCAACATCACCCACATATGTCTGTTTTAATTTACCATCTTCATAAACCAAGCTCATAAAACCAGAACAACCGTATCTCTCCGATGGTGGATGATGAACAAATATCTTACCCGAATCACCAACAGCGATGTCATTAATAATCAACCCGGGTTCAAAAAATGGGAAAACCTTTACAATTTCACCATTCAAGTTATAAACCGTGAATCTCGCATTTTGATGGTCATAAATATAAATCAAACCATCTTTTGATAAATCAAACGAACTTATCCATTTAAACTCACCTGGAGCTGAACCCAAACTACCAAATATCTTCAAAACAGTACCTGAGCTATCCAATACCCATATTTTCCCCTGCATGCGATTGCATATGATAAAAAAACTATCAATATAGGCGATCATTTTATGAATATCGTAATCCATAAATTCCTTAACATCGCCTTTAACTTTAATTGATTTTACAAATCTAACAACCTCGCTTAATTTTATATCTTTTTCCTGCTCACCTTTAAAACTGATTGAGATGCGAAAATCTAAAAGTCGTGCAAGAGCGAACAAAAAGAAGACAAGAACCAATATTATAAAAAGAACAACTTTCTTCCGCACAAGCCCACCTCCATTTATTTGTAACTATTCCCTTTTTCCCTGGCTCATTGCTCTTATACTTACTACTGCCTCATCGTAATCCTCCCACAACTAAATTAACCTCCCTTCGCTTTCTTCCAGCTTTCCCATCTCTCAACTTTAGCTTGCATCCCCTGCCAAAAATTATGAATGCTTGGACTACTATAATTAGCAATCCTTGTTTCAACCTGTTTAAACTTTTTATCAGCAAAATCCTTCTTGCCCGATTTGAAATAATACTCATATAACAACATATCCGCAAAAAGACCGACTTCATCATCTCTAAATGATGAAATTTTCTCAAGGAATGAAACCGCTTTAATGTAACGATCATCGCTAAAATTATCACCACACACTCTATCAAGTGCGCCAAAAATGGAAAATAAACATTGAACACCAAACCAATTCCCGTAATCAGGACTCTCAACTATGTCGCTGTATTTATCAATTAAATCCTCCCATATCCTCAACGCCTCATCAAACCTACCCGTTAAACTATAGAAATAAGCGAGATTATCCCGGGTTACAATTGTATAAGCCCTAAACCTTTCGTCATCACCATATTTATCAATCACATACCTTGCATATTTCTCAGCTTGAGCAAAGTATTCGGGCTTCGGATTATAAAGTGACAACCGTAAGTAAATATCAGTAAGCACATTATATAAAAAGAATTTGACTACATCTTTCTGAATATCATCGCTATGTAAAATCTTCTCTAATTTCTCAATCCTCTCCTTTCCCTCACTTTCACTCGTGACCAAACTTATCTCAAATTTATTCGGTAAACCCTTCTCTTTTAAAAATTCATCAACGACATTGAAATCAAGATTTGACCCCTTAACATTTAATTCAACCCAACTCGGTGTCGCTGAAATTTCCGGTTCCAAAGTCCTGCTGGACTTGTCAGTTTCCTTAACTGAACAAGCGAAGAAAAACAACAACAAAATTAAAGCTTTGAACTTCATAACTATCCCTCAATTTAATTTAGTTTTAACTTGATACCGTCGGGATACAATAACATAAACCAATAAAAATTTCTTGAGCTAAAATTATGCTTCCGAAAAACAAAATTATACCCAAAATTATCAACCGCATAGATGAACCTCCTTAACTTTTTTCTCTCACCCAAATTTAAAACAGCAAATATCAAAAATAAACATATTCGCTCAGGTAATTTATAACCTTAACATAGAAAAGTTTTAAAGCCTTATAATTTTTAATTGGCGATGCGTAAATAATCCTACTATCGTTGACGAAAACGCACAAACCATGTTCTAAACTATTCTTTGCATTTTTTACACAACTGGGATTAATCTCAACCCTTAAAAAATCGTGCAAACCACGCTCTTGAATAAACCTTGTCAAAACCAAATTTTCCTTCTCCAAAATCAAATAAATGCTAACTCCAAATTTTTTTAAACTATCGCGATAGTTTTTAAACAAATAATCAACAGCTAAAACCACGCAGGATTCACAAATTTTTGAAGGGACAATAAATGTAATCCCATTTTTAAACATATCGCTTACCTTAAGACCTTCAATTGTATCGGCGTAAGTTATCCAAACAGAACCATTTTCCATCCTCTGCAACTTATTTATCAAAATTAAATTTGCAAAAAACATTAAAATTAAAGCGAGGAACAACATAAAAATTATTCGTCTTTCCATCACTATTTCTCCCGTGGTATTTCGTAAGCAAGTATTAATGGCTGAGGGTAAAGTTGAAAGGTAAAAAATCTCCTGGTTTCAGGGTCAAAAACCGCTTCAAAAACATTTCTATCAAATTTAAAGCATTTTAAAAATTTCCCGTTATAATCATAAACATGGATATATTTACCATCAGCTCTCTCCTTGAATTTTTCTCCAGTAAAACGTGCATATATGTAATTTTCGGTTAAACTCACATTAATGTAACCCCAAATCGCCTTCTCAATATCAACAGCCATAATCGGAACACCATTATTTGTCGCAACATTGTATATAGGCGTTACATTTAAAGGTCCATGAAATCTCTTTATAAGATTGCCCTCCCTATCATAAATGTCAATGATATCCGAATAAACAGCAACGACAACCAAAAATCTACCATCCGGAGTTGCCCTTAATCTTCCCTGACTTGCATGAGTATGAATGCGAGCAGGGACTCCTTTCTTTAAACCAGGCAACAATTTACCTATTGATTTAATATAGTTCCCTTCCATATTGTAAACCGATATCCTGCTATCCTCAAGGTTAAAATCAAGCGAAAAGATCAATGTGTCAATAACAACGGGGAAATAGGGCAAACCATGTTTTAAAGTTATCATATTATTGACCTTAACCTCACCGTTCTTTATCTCATATATAGTTAACCTCTTCAAGGCAAGATCATAAATGCTAAATTTAGTGGAATCATTTGGGATGTTATTTAAACCTATTGGAGATGTAAGCTCACCCGGACCAGACCCATAATATCCTGAACTTGAAATGAATTTTAAACTTCTTTTATCAAAAACCTGAATTTTTCCCCGCCCTTTGATAGGATGATTGTCAAGTAAAATCAAATACTTGCCCACACATATTAAATCCACAGGATTTCCAATTGAATCACTCGGGATGATATCTTTTAACTCAAGCGAAATGCACGAATAAAATTTTGATTTTGAATAATATCTCACAAAGAAATAAGTCAAAAGAATTAAAAACAAAAAGCCAAGAATTACAACAATAATTCTAAAATATTTCCCAACTTTCATTTTTTGTCATATATAATTTTTCACTGGGGACGAGGGCAAGGACCCCAAGGCATATAGTAGTAACCATGTAAAACCACCCCATCAGTAACACAGGTAGAAGCCGGGTCCTCACAGCAAGTCCCACCAGTTAAAGCAAAAGTTGGTTCAATAAATAAACTTGAAACAAAAGCAAAGCAAGACAGAATTAAAAATATCAACGCCAAAAACAAAATAGATGCTTTCATGGCAACCTCCATAATTTAATTTTTTAAACTTCTCTCACCCAAAATTTAAAACAGAAAAATTTCCCTGTCAAGAAAAGGGGAAAAATTTTGCGGAAAAAAATTGCGGAAAATTTTTGCGGAAATTTTTTATACCTAAACAACATCACTTTCTTACCTCCTTCCATAAAATCATCTTGTATTTTCTCACAACTTCATCAGCGATGCCATTTTCAATCTCACGCTTGAACTCCATCGGTGAAATCCCCAACCTCCGTTTAAAAGCCCCTCTGAATGTCCTCGCCCGCCAATAACCACACTTTTTAAATACATCCTTCATCTTAACTCCGCTTGCAATTAAATCTATAGCTCTATCAATCCGATATGTCTCAATCAATCTGTATGGCGTTGTACCGAAAATATCATAAACAAAATCAAAAAGTCCCGAAACTGAAAAACCAAAACACCGCGATAAATTGTGAACATCAAAATTTGGATTCTCTAAATTTTCCAAAATAAACCTCTCAATTTCCCGCCTTTTAATTTCCATAAATCATCCCCGATCCATTTTTCACCTCAAAATTTTGACCTTTGAATCATGCGCCAGATTATAATTCCCCTCAATTATAATCGTATCCCCGGGATTTATACCGCTTTTTATCTCGTAAAATTGTTCATTTTCACGACCAAGCTCAACATAAAACCATTTTGAAAGACCGCTATCTTCATTCACACCTTGATATACAAATACAACTGGACGATTATCTCTCATCACAACTGCTTTCTTAGGGACAAGCAAAACATCCCTGTAAATGTCACCTTGTATCCTTACATTTGCAAACATCCCCGGTTTTATCTTTTCCCCGATGTTTTCCACAAGGACGACAACTTTACCAACTCTTCTTTCAATATCAATATATGGATTTACTTCAACAACCCTCCCTCTGAAAACCTCTTCAGGATAAGCCACAAATTCAACCTCTGCGATATTACCCGTTTTAATCTTAGCCAATTGTGTTTCAGTCACTTCTGCAACTATCTTTACAGCGGATATGTCAATAAGCTTCATACATTTTTGCCCTGGGCTAACATAACTTCCGACATTTATATCGCAGTCAGCTATATAACCCGAAAATGGCGCTTTTATTTGGGTATATTCAACATTTAACTTCGCCTTCTCATACTCAATCAAAGCCCTGTTCAAACCACTTTTATTCGCAATGACATCTTCACGGTTAACATCGCTGTAAACGAGCAACGCTTCATAATCTCTTTTAACCCTTTCAAAATCACCCTCGCCAACAAGTCCCATTTCATATTTCTTTTTCATCTCCTCATAAACTTTCCTCAAACTGTCAATTTCCTTCTTAAACCTTCCCACATCAGCTCCGCCTGGGACGGAGCCGAACTTCATCAAGTTATATTCCACCCTTGCGTCAAGGAGATTATATTCTGCCTGTTTCAGGGCTATTTTATACTCCGTATCGTCAATTTTGAAGATCAAATCATCTTTGTTTATAAATTTCCCGTTATAGACATTTAAAAGCACAACTTGTCCGCCAATTCGTGATATTATATCAACTTCTTGTATCGGTTTTGCCACACCGCTTGTGTTAATCCACTGGATCAAATCCCCTTTTCTTGCAACATCAACCTTAACGGGGAAAAATATCTCGCCTGGCTCTACATTTTGAATCGTCACATTCGTTTCCTCTCCACCGCCCCAGAAAATTATCCCAGCGATTAAAATAAGCAAAAAGATACCGGATAAAATTAACATCAAAATTTTTAATCGGGACTTTCTCTTTGTTGTGTTTTCACCGGTCATTTCACATTGAAATTTTATTTTGCAATTATTTTATAAAGGGATGGGACGAACAGCAAAATGACGAACATTGAAAAGAGAAGCCCACCTGAAACGGCTACAGAAAAAGGATACCAGAGCGAATAAACATTCTTTGTGAATATAAATGGCAAGAAACCCGCTATCGTGGTTAAATTAGTTATCAAAATCGGTCTAACCCTTTGCAAAGAAGCATGAGCAATTACCTCATCGTAACTTGACTCGTGAGGTTTAACATTTCTGCTCTCCAACGCTCTTGAAATTTTATCAACAAGAATTATCCCGTTGTTAACCGAAAGCCCTATCAAAAGAATAAGACCAGCATATCCTCCCCGACCGAAATTGACATCAAAGATGTAAAAGACGAGAAACAGACCAATTAAAGACATCGGGACGGATAGAATTATAACAAATGGCTTTCGTAGTGACTCATACAAAGATGCAGTTATCATAAAGACAATCAAAACGGAGACAAAAGCGATTAAAATTAACGGTATCCTCTCTTTCTCTCCGATTATGAAGAAGTAATCGGGTCTTTTAATTTCATAACCTGGCGGGACTTTTACGCTCCTTATCACAGCATCTGTAAATTTATAGCCGTAATGATACGGACCCCTGAAATTAAAAGTTATATATCTCGTGTATTGTTGATTCTCGCGCCTTATCTCAGGCATAGTTGGAGCAAGTTCAATAATCAGGACATCAGAAAGCTTGACGCTTTTCCCTTTGACAACTAAACTTGCATCAAGGAGCTCCCTCACATCAACATCTTTTAAGTTTCTTCCCGACTCAGAAATTGCAATTTTTAATTTCACATCCTCATTTTGAAGTCGCAAATTTAAATTCTCAACTGAAACCCTCAATTTGCCAGCGATGAAATAAATCAAGTCACTAACATCAACCCCATATCTACTCAGTTTTTCCCTGTCAATGTATGCAACAACTTCATACTCCTTCGCTCTCCATGGCAACCTATCAAGTTCAATGTCGGCAACTCTTGGGTTTTGAGATAAAATCTCACTGATGTTTTGTGCGATTTGTTTTACCACATCGTAATTGTATCCGAGAATTTGAATTGTAAAACTCGGTGCTATGTCTCCGCCGGAGAAAAACCCAGGACCAAATCCATAAACAGATGTCGTAAAACCGCTTGTTTGAGCACAAATTGAGATTAAATTTTCCTTGATTATATACGGGACGGATGTCATAGCAACTTTATCATCAAATTCAACCCTTATCATAGCGTACCTATCTGATACCCTTGATGTAAACTTCTTTATCAAGCCGAGATTTTTCACGAGGTTTCCCTCAATTTTTCTGACAAGTTCATCAATTCTTGATATTTCCGTTCCTTGCGGGGCAAAGATGCTCACAACTATATATGTCTCCCCACCCCATCTCCAAAGCTCACCTTTATAGACATACTTAAAAAACAGATGCGAAATCCCTCCAAGGGCGTGGTCAACATAAGGTCTTATCTTTGAATAAAACTCGCCACCGATAATCTCGTTGTAAAGTTTAACAAACCCAGAAACCGAAACTTTTCTATCAAAGACATTTAAACTTAAATTTTCCCCTTTAATTTCTATTTTCTCCGGCAACAACCATATCGGAAAACCGAACAGCCATATCAAAACTATAACCACAAGTCGCCTATGTTTGATGTTCCACAACAAAATTTTCTTATAAATGTTTAAAATCACATCAAAAAGTTTAACCCTTTCCTTGAATCTGCGCTTCACCAGAATTTTATCCGAGACGATCGGGATGAAAGTTAAAGAGATGAAAAGTGAGAAAAGTATCACGAAGCCGGCTGTTATGGAGAAATGAATGAAATATGGTTTCAAATTTTCCGGCAGAAGGAACACCGGGACGAGCGCCCCGATCGTCGTCAACGATGCGGAGATGACAGGCAGTTTCATTTCTTGAACCGCTGTCAAAATCAAATTAAAGTCAATCTTCCCTTCCTCTTCAAAATGCCTTTGAATGTTTTCAAAAACGACCACAGAGTTATCAATAACTATCCCAAAAGATAAAGCAAGTGCGGACAAACTCATTATGTTCAATCCTATCCCACTCACATACAAAAACACAACCGCTCCTGCAACAGAAAAGACAACCGAAAGGAAGACCAAAAACGACGAAATCACATTTCTTAAAAACAAAACAAGTATCAACACTATAAACAAAGCCGAAATCAATGCCTTGTTCCCCAATTCGCTTATCTCCGCCCTTATATCTTTGCTTCTGTCATATATCTTATCAATTTCAACTTTAACACCATAACGAGATTTCACGATCTCCTTTAAATTATCAATCAACTCATCAACCTGTCGGGCAACCTTTAACATATTTATACCCGGCTCCTTATCAATCTCAATTGTAAGCGTCGGTTTGCCATTTATCCTAGCGAAACTTCTTGGCTCAGCTATCGTGTCAACCACAACCGCAAATTCAGAAAGCTTCAAATATCTGCCCTCACCAACTCTGATTTTCATTTCCTTTACATCATCAACATTGTTAAAATAATCGCCCGAATAAACGAAGTG
>JAPYWO010000018.1 GCA_028276305.1 Candidatus Thermokryptus sp. | reverse complement strand
GTGGAAATCCACGGGAGCTTAAACTTAATCGTCCCGATGGAAGTGATTTTGCTTTTATGTTGAGTGATACGCAATTGAATTTATCTTATGCGACGATACCCGGCGTTTATTCGGTCTCTGAAAATGTTCCAACCAAGGTAAGCGGTAAATTGATCAAGATCGCTTTTAACCCACCGAAGGAGGAATCAGTTTATGAGAAAATCACAGAAGCAGAAATTGAGAACCTTATGAAAAGGTTGGGTGTTGGGCAATATAGATTTTTAACGCCTGGGGATGAGAGAAAAATAGCAAACGAAATTTTAAGGGCAAGGTATGGGGTTGAATTGTGGAAATTTTTCCTTGCTCTATCTCTTTTATCTTTTCTCATTGAGAGCATAATTTCAAGAAAAATGTGAGCATAGAAAATGAAAGTGGAAGTGCAAAGCTTGACAATTTATAACTCATCGGGAGACAAAATAACCGCGGATGTTCATTTTGTTAAGGAATTTCTCCCAGCACCTGTGGTCATTTATTCGCACGGTTTCCTTGGTTTCAAGGACTGGGGTTTTATCCCGTATGTGGCGGACAAATTCGCCGAAGACGGTTTTGTTTTCGTAAGGTTTAATTTTTCTCATAACGGGATAAGTGAAAATCCGAAGAAGATAACCGACTTTGAAAAACTTGCCAAAAATACGATATCAAAACAACTTGAGGACTTAACCGCCGTGATTGACTATGTCAGTGGAGAAGGTTTCAAGGTCTTAAGCGATGGTCATTTATTTTTGATGGGTCATTCTGGGGGTGGTGGCATTTCAATTATTAAATCAGTTGAAGACGATAGAGTCGGTGCTCTTTGTCTGTGGGCTTCAATATCAACTTTTAGAAGATACAGCAAACATCAAGTTGAAGAAATGGAAAAAAATGGCTATATTTTCGTCAAAGTTCCTGACTCCCCGATTAAGGTTAGAATGGATAAAATCATCTTTGATGACTTTGCAAAAAATAAGGAAAGATATGAGATAGTGGATGCTTTTTCAAAGTTGAAAATCCCAACTTTAATTATACACGGAACGGCTGATGTTATCGTTCCTTTAATTGAAGCCGAACGACTTAGAGATGCGAATCAAAAGTTTTCAAAATTTGTCTTGATCCCGGAGGCAAATCACTTTTTCAATACTAAGCATCCATTCACTAACACGAGCGTTCAACTTGAAATGGCTATTAAAGAGTCAGTTGAATTTTTTAAGGGTGTTTTGAAAAATTTTGATTGAAAACAAAAAATTATTTTGAGATGAGGCAGATAAGAGCGATTTCACTTGATCAGTCAAAGATTAACTCTTTAACGAGGACACTTTGGGTAGTTGCATTTGCGGGATTAACTTTCATTGGGGCTAAAATTGAGATACCAACTCAACCAGTTCCATACACTCTGCAAACATTGTTTGTCTTGTTAAGCGGTGCTTTTCTTGGACCCTATCTTGGGGCTTTGAGTCAGATTTTATACCTTGTGCTTGGTTCAGCCGGTTTGCCTGTCTTTGCTGGACCAGTAGCTGGCGTATCTAAACTTATCGGACCAACAGGTGGTTACCTTCTTGCTTTCCCTGTATCGGCTTTTGTGGTCGGTTATCTTCTGAGGTTCAGGGATTCGCTTCTCTGGATTGTTTTTTCAATGGCTGTTGGTTTGACGATGATATTCGCGCTCGGGACTTTACATTTAAATTTCGTCCTGATACATAACTTTAAAGAGGCGGTGAAATCCGGGTTCTTGATTTTTACATTTTGGGACGCAGTAAAACTTTTCGCAGCAGTTTCAATTTACAAAACATTTAAGTCAAAGTTCATAATCAACCGATAGATTGAAATTCCTAATCGGCGCAAGATTTCCAACTATCTCCACATAGTTGTATTGGAGCAAGTTGTTGATGTTGAATGTGATTTTCAACTTATTGAAGTTCAAGCCAAATCTTACATCAACGACATAGATAGGAACTCTTTCTTCTGCATCTGGCACAACAATTTTTAAAAGTTCATCAATCCTTTCGTATTTACTTATAAATCTGAAATCTGCGCCGATGCTGAAAAGTTTATACCCAGCACTTGCGTTTGCGTAGAAAATATGTTTCGGTCTGTATTTAAGTATGGCGTCTTCGCTTAAATCCCAAGGGAAGAGGTAAGTATAACCGAGCGACAGATTAACAGGGCTTAATGGAAGTAAGTTAGCGCTGAATTCAAGTCCTTCTATCCTTGCTTCCGTTACATTTTTGAAGAAAATTTTCCCGTCAACATCAAAGACGGGTTCAATCAAATTCCAGTAATAATTCCAGAACAGAGCAAAATCAATCATAGCGAGTGGATGAGTGAACCTAAAGCCGGTCTCAAATGAAACTGCTCTTTCTGGTTTAAGCGAAGGGTTGGGCTTGACGGTTACACCTGCTGCTGTTGTGCTTGTGAACGCCTCGCTTATAGCAGGCGCTCTGAAACCGGTTCCGAATGATAACCGAAGGTTTGAATTTTGATGTAACCTGTAAATGACGCTGAATTTAGGGTTGATTTGACCGGTATATTTCAATGTGTCAAGTTTATACAAGTCACCCCTTAAACCGGCTGTGATGTTTGACCTTTCTGAAACTTTGATTTCATCCTGGATGTAAAATGCGATTGAGTGTGAGTTTCTACTTGCAAATAGAGTTGATTTTACAGCGTTTATTGAGGCATCTGCGCCGAAAATTAAAAGGTGTCTTTCGTTTGGTTGGTAGTTGAATTGTGTTTCAAGGTTTGTTAAGCCAGCAGTGCTTCTATTTTGCGGTGTGCCATTATCTGACCACTTGTTCCTGAAGAAGCTCGCTCTTATGATGTAGAAAAATTTTGAAGTTAAAATTTCCCTGTATTGGGCTGATAAATTAAACCTCTCCGAATTCACCATCGCTCCTATATCCTCGTCGCGTGGGCGTAGAGCATTGCTTAAGTTTTTCCAATAGAAAAATGTTTCGTTTTTTTGCCTGATGTAGTTGAAAATTAAGTTTATGTTTGAGTAAGGGGAAATGTTATACTTGAACTTTGAGAAGAGATTCCAGCGGTGATAGTTTTGATTTTGTTTATAACCCTCGTCAATGCTTCTTTGCAAGTGAATTAAAGTCCCAAGATTGCCAAGTGTTCCATTGAAAGAAGCAAAGCCACCATAGTAAAATCTTTCTCTCTGACTCCATTTCCACTGTTGATAATAAGGTTTGTCGTAGATTCCCAGATATGACCTGAACCTGAAAGTTTTCCCTTGACTTGTCTCTTTTGTTATAACATTTATTACACCACCTATTGCATTTGACCCATAAAGAGCTGAGCCAGCGCCTTTCACCACTTCAATTCTTTCAATTTGCCAGACGGGTATCGCTTCCCAGATTATTTCCCCAGCATCCCCAGTTAAAAATGGCGCGCCATCAAAGAGCAGTAAAACTCTCGTCCCTGTCCCACGACTATAGCCACTTGAACCACGAATGTTAACTTGATATTGGATCATATTGACCCCGGGTACATACCTTAACACATCGTCAATTTGCAAATTGTTCCTTGTTGAGATTATATCAGATTCAACAACGGTTGAACTAACCGGGACCTCGCTCAACCTTTGTTCTCTTCGCGTCGCTGTTACCAAAACTGGCTCAACAGCATAAGCTGTCGGCTTAAGGGAAATTTTCAAATCAATCTCTTCGCCCGGGTTTATCGTCAAATCAAGTAGTTTTGTCTCATATCCGATAGCTGATAAACGGAGTTTATATTTTCCAGGCGGAATGTTTTTAATCGTGAATTTGCCCTCGTGATTGGTAGCGGAGCCGAGAAATGTGTTCAAGATTATCACATTCACGCCAAAAATTGGTTGATTCGTCTCAGCATCAACAACTAAACCAGTTAAAGTCCCTGTTTCTCTCCTCACTTGTTGTGAAAACATCTGCGTGAAAATTAATAGCGAAATTACTAAAAATCTCATAGACGGAATTTAATTTTGTTTTGTGATCAAATATCCGATTATCTCGCTTAACTTAAAGGGTTGTGGTGGGGGATTGTCAAAGTCACAGGTTATGTTTATCCCCTTTATGAATTTTCCAGGTGGGATGTAAATCGGCGTTGGAATCGTATCGCTTAAAGTTGTGTCATATACACCTATCGCCTTCCAATCCGAAAATATATTTGAGCCGTATTGTAGAGCGACGACGATATATTCCCATTTTCCAGTATCAGCTTGAACTTCATATTTCGTTGAATCAACCCTTCGCGGTAATGACTCGCTATACTTTGCCTTTCCCTGCAGAACCTCATTTAAAATACCTTGGGGTGGGTAGTTTCTAAATGATACGACCCTCAAATCATAAATTGTATCCGGCCATGTTCCTTTGAAGAAAACAATTCCACCAAAACCTGGTTTCTCAGCCGTTGGGGGTAATTCAACCTCGGTTGGCTTTAATCCGTGATTGCAACTTTGAAGAAAAATTAAAACAAACAGCGCAAAGCGTCTCATTTTTGCAAAACTTGTTTTGTTTTTTTATCTTTGTCATAAATTGGCTAACAAAAATTAGAAGAACAGATGGCTAAACCAAAGGAAAAAGAGAAAAGAAGAACTACTTTTCAAAAACACGAGATTCCATTTTCAAAGAAAAATTTCATCGTTCTTATCGTTGGCATAGTTATAATCTTCATCGGATTCTACTTGATGGCTATAGGTGGAGTTGATAGTTTCATAGCAATCACCCTTGCGCCGATTCTTCTTTTCCTCGCTTATGTCATAATCATACCTTTCGGTATTTTGAAAAAATTTAAGAACGGGAAGGATTAACCTTTTTTAACGCTTCTTCCGAGTTTTTCCTCAACGCTTTTGACTTTGCTCTCAAGAGCTCCGACTCTTCCCTTTCTGTAGTCAACTTTGATTGTTATTGAAATCCTGTTGCAGTCCTCTTTTAGAGCTTCAAAACATTTTTTTATTGTGTTAAAGACATCGTCCCATTCCCCCTCAATTATAGTCCCCATCGGTGTCAATTTGTAGTCAAGCCCACTTTTATCAACTATATCAATGCATCTAGCTACATATTTGCTCACGCTTTCACCTTGACCTATCGGGGTCATGCTGAATTCACACAAGAGCATGGGTTAAATTTTGTTTGTTTTTTTGTTCAAGTAATCTATGTGCAAGGCGTTGATGCATTCCCCACAAAAGTAATAAAGCTTTTCAATGCCGATTGCCCTTTCAACCATTTCTTCCTTTTCAAATGTTTTTCCGCAAATCGTACATTTCGCCCTTGGTCCCGAGAGGTCTCCCGTGTTTTCTCTTTTCAAGAACAAGCCATATCCGTAGAAAATTGAAAAGATAACTATCAAAACAATGACCGCGATACCGATCAGACCAACCATCTTCTATTTCTCTTTTTTGATGACATATTTCTCGTAAATTTCACGAAGTCGCTTCATTGAAAGAGAGTCAAGGTCTTCATCATCTTTATGCCTTTTCAAAAACATTTCAAAATCGTATTTGTCTTTACCTTTGAGTCGGTATGAAATCCTTTGTAGTTCTTCAATCATTTTTTTCTGTTCGGCGTAGGTCGTCATGGCGTTAATTTTTTGTATTTTAAAAAGAGTAGACGATACTCAGGATGAAAGTTATAGTATCAAAGTTCACTCTTGTTTTGAAAGGCGTCGGATCAACGGAGATGATGTAGCCGTTGTAATTTATGGTGTTACTTTTAAATTGACTTTCTACATCAACGATCGGGTCGCGGAATTTGATTTCAGCTCTTAAGCCGAGATTTTTTGAAAAGTTTCTTTTTACGCCTGACATCACTTGAATGCCGATGGTGATAGGTGATTTGGTCACTTTACTTTCAATGTCGTGGATTCTTTTTGTGAAGTTTCCTTTATATGCGCCAAGTCCACCGCCGATATAAACTTCCCATTTCTCTGAGCTGAAAGGCGCCACGAAAAATGCGCTTAATTCAACGATGTAAATTTTATATCTGTCTTCAACTGGGATTTTAACAAGGCGATTTGAAATCGTCCGAGTAAGGAAGCCGTCAACTTTTTTGTTCACAATTTCAAAAGACGCACCGAGAAAATAACCGTTTTTTATCCGATGTCTTAAATCGGCTGAAATTCCAAACCAACTGTTAATCTCGTTAGATAAGTTACGAACGCCAGCATCACTTGATATTATGTTCGGGAAAACATTGGCTGATAGGATATAATTGAAACTTGCGCCGAATTCTCTCTCCGACTGAGCGAGTATGGCATTTAAAGAGAGAAAAAGGGCAAAAATTAAATTTTTATAAGTCATAATTCAAAAATGGTTTTGTTCATTGCTCAAAGTAAAGCGCCCTGTTATCAACGATTTTTGCATTCTTTTTTAGGTTGTCAAGCCAAGTGAAAAATAGCAAATTCCTCTTCTCGTTGTAAATCTGCTCTTTCAATGATTCATATTGCGACTTGTAAAGCGTTGTATCAAAAGGAGTTTTGTTCACAAGTTGAATTATATAAACATTTGAATTCCCTTTTATCGGCTCTGAAATTTGATTTATCTTTAAGTCAATCAACTTACCGAAGACATTTTCATCGGTTCCTATGCCAGGGATACCACCCGAAAGTGTAAAGCCGGAAGCGGTTTTGACCTCAAGCGTTGAATCAAGCCGTGTTATTCCCTCAAGTCCTTCAGCTTCATTTAGTTTCTTCCTGAGGTTTGCGAGGTACTCATACGCTTTATTTTGAAGTTTTTCCCTTCGTATTCTCACTTTTATCGCCTCTTTTACCTCTTCAAGAGGTCTGATTCCGCCTTCTTTTATCTCTGCGACGGTGAACACAGCAAATCCACCTCTAATTTTGAAAACAGGGCTTACGCTTCCAACCTTGTTTGAGAAAGCCCAATCGGAAATTGATTTATTCATCCCGATTCCCGGGATAGGTGAATCCTTTGTAAATGGTGGGGTTGTTTTGACATCAAGACCGAGTGATGTTGCTTCCTGGACGAAATTTTTACCGCTTACGGTGTGGCTGAAATCCTGGGCTCGTTTTCTCTGGGATTCTATTGTTTCTGAACTCGCCCTTACGCTTAGTTTTAAATTGGCAACTTTTAACTCTCTGTTATCTTTTGCGACGACTTTGATTATGTGAAGACCGTATTGAGTTCTAACTGGTCCGACGATTTCCCCGGGCTTTGCTTTAAAGCAAGCTTCTTCAAATTCTTTAACCATCCTGCCCTTTCCAAACCATCCAAGGTCTCCACCTCTTCTTGCTGATGCTTGATCGGTTGAGAATGTTCCCGCAAGTTTAGCGAAGTCCTCGCCTTTTTTAGCAAGGTCAAGTATTTCCTTGGCGAGTTTATATGCCTGTGCGGAGTCGCGACCTATTGGGACAAGTATATGGCTTGCGCGGACAAAAACATCGCTTCCTTTCCGCTCGTCAATTATCTTTACAAGGTGAAACCCATCGCTGAGTTTTAAAGGTCCAACTATTTCACCGACCTTTTTGTCCCATATCTCGTTTTCAATTTCTGCTGGCAGTTCACCATGTTTGAAAAATGCATCGGTGTACGGAAGTTCGGAGTAATTTTTGACCAGTTCAATGAAATCAGCTCCTTGCAGTGCTTGTTGTTTTAGATTCTCAAGCTCTCTGATAACTGAAGCGGAGTCCTCAGAGGAAGGAGCGTCAGAGAAAAGCACATATTTTAAACGTCTTGTTTCTTGTATTCTAAAATCGCTTTGGTGATTCCTGTAGTATTCCCTTATTTCCTCTTCCGTTGGTTCAGTTATTTCCTTTGCAAACCTATTTGGGTCAAGGGAGATGTATTTTATTTCGTATCGTATATTTTGCTTTTCAAATCTTTCCTTTATTTCGCCCTCACTTACACGAACACTTGCAAGGAGACGGCTTTGAAGTTTTTCTGTCAATCTTTGCGCTTTGAGGAATTTTTCAACCTCTATCCAAAATTGTCTCGCTTGAGGCGATGTCGCTTTAAGAGCTCTTTCAAGAAGCGCTCTATCAATGTTTCCTGTTGAATCAACAAAGTTTCTTTTCACTGGTTCAGGCAGTGTCTCCGGGGAGTTGAGAACCCAATCCGTTATTTCTTCATCTGTGACAGTTATACCAAGTTTCTTTATTTCTTGTTCAATGAGTTTTCTGTTTACGAGTTGATCCCAGACCTGATTTCTTATTTGTTCAATCATAAAGTCGTCCGGGTCATTTCCTGTTCTTTGTTTAAAGTTTTCAATTTCCATTTCAAGGGCTTGGTTAAACTCTTGATAGGTTATCTCCTCGCCATTGACAATTCCTATTGGTTCCCTATAGCCACTGACACCGCGACGATGTCTTCCTGTTATGTCCATTCCCCAGTCAAGGACAATCGTCAAAAGGAAAAGTATGACAAGGGATAACAAAATCGCTGGTAGATTATCTCTCATTTTAGCCATTATAGGCATGGTGCGTCTTTCACCTCAAATTTGGTTTTGAATTTTTTGTAAATTTAAACCAAAAGCGCTTAAAAATCAATTAAAGCATCCCAATCTTAACTTTCCCGTTTTTGAAAAATTTGTGAAAAGGTTTCAAAGATGACTTTTGAACTTTGCATAAAATTTTTTTAACTTAATTTCGCGAAGTAGAAACAAAATCAGGAAATATTTAGGTATGCGATTATTAAATTACAGAATTTTGCTCAGAAAAGAGCCAGAAGGTGGTTACACAGTAATCGTTCCCTCTCTTCCCGGTTGTGTTACATATGGTGAGACGATAGAAACCGCAATAGAAATGGCAAAGGAGGCGATTGAATTATACATTGAAAGCTTGAAAGAACACGGTGAAGATATACCAACAGAGGAAAATACTTTAGAATATACCCTGACCATAGAAACCGATGTCTAAAATTCTTTCACTCACCCCACAAGAAGTCATAAAAATCCTTGAAAAGAAGGGTTTTGTGCTTGATAGAACCAAAGGTAGTCACCATATTTACTATCACCCTGAGACGAAAAGAAGGGTTGTTGTACCACTGCATAAAAAGGATTTGCCAAAGGGAACATTATTTGAAATTTTGAGGCAGGCAGGTATAAGTAAAGAAGAGTTGAAAGAGCTTTTGTAAAAATCACAAGAAAATTACACAAAATATCTCAAACCCTCCACCACTTGAAATTTATCTTTGTTCGTATTAATTTAAACTTGCCTTTTAAAATAAAATTTTGAGGTGAAAAGATGAGATTTTTTAAGAACCTTCTTTTGCTTTCATTTGTCTTGATTTTTGTTTTCTCAGGTTGTACAACTTATCAAGCAACCAAACCATCTTACCTTGCCTATCTTGACACCGTAAAAGCGGGTCAATTTGACACAGGAAAGATGTGGACATTTGATTATCCTCCGATTGATTATTTTGCAAAGACATACGGTTTTACGCCTACTTCCGATTGGTTTGAAAAGGCACGGCTTTCGGCTTTGCGTCTTCCAAATTGCTCTGCTTCGTTCGTTTCTGAAGATGGTCTCGTTATGACAAATCATCACTGTGCAAGGGGCGCTCTTGACGCAGTAAATCGTGAGGGTGAAAATTTGCCCGAAACGGGATTTTACGCGAAAACACTTGAAGAGGAAAGAAAAGTCCCAAATCTTTATGTTGACCAGCTTGTTTTAATTGAGGATGTCACAGAAGAAGTTCAAAAAGCATTTGAAATTGGGAAAACTGACGAAGAAAAAGTTGCAAACCGAGACAAGAAAATAAGGGAAATCCAAGAGAGATATTACAAGAAGTTCAAGGAGACGAATCCAAAGGATTCTATGGTTTTCAGCGTTGTGACTTTTTATAACGGTGGGAAGTATTCGCTTTATGGTTATAAAAGATATACCGATGTGCGTCTTGTTTATGCGCCCGAGACAATAGTTGCTTACTTTGGCGGTGACCCCGATAATTTCACATATCCAAGATATGACCTTGATGTCGCGTTTTTCAGAGTTTATGAGGATGGAAAACCCGTTAAAACAAAGTATTACTTCCCATTCAGCAAGACGGGGATGAAAGAAGGTGACCCAGTTTTCGTAATCGGTAACCCCGGGAGGACAAACCGACTTTTAACCGTAGCTCAACTTGAATTTTTCAGGGATTATAGCTACCCCTATACACTCTCGCTTCTTGATAACCTTGTCAAAATTTATTCGGAATTTCTCGCGAAGTATC
>JAPYWO010000017.1 GCA_028276305.1 Candidatus Thermokryptus sp. | reverse complement strand
GATCAGGTGCTTTTACTTAACACATTGCTTGGGGATGGAATGAGTTCAAGGTTATTTCAAAATGTCCGCGAAAAATATGGGCTTGTTTATTCAATTTATTCATTCTACTCAATGTTTAACGATTCAGGAATTTTTGGAGTTTATTTTGCCTCGGATGAGAAAAATGTTGGAAGAACGCTTGATATAATTTTTAAGGAGTTCAAGTCAATCGTTGAGAATGGGATTTCAAAAGAGGAGCTAAAAAGGGCAAAGGCACAGGTTAAAAGTTCAATTCTGATGGGTCTTGAAAGTATGTCAAATAGGATGCAACGCCTTGCACAAATAGAGCTTGTCTATGACGGGAAGTATTCCGAAGTTGAGGAAATAATAGAAAGGATTGAAAAAGTTGAGCCAGAAGATGTTCAACGCTTAGCTCAGGAAATATTGAAAGAAGAAAAATTCACAACAGTAATAATCAATCCAAGTAAAAACAATTTGGAGAAACGCCATGATAATAGGAGTCCCAAAAGAAATTAAAAGGATGGAAAACAGGGTAGCACTTTTACCAGCGGGTGTTTCAATTTTGAAATCACACGGGCACACGGTTCTTGTTGAGAAAGGAGCTGGACTTGGAAGTGGCTTTAGCGATGAACTTTACCGTGATGCAGGTGCGGAAATTGTTGACGACCCAAAGGAAATTTACGCAAAAGCGGACATGATAGTTAAAGTCAAAGAGCCGATCGGATACGAGTACGATCTTTTGAGAAAAGATCAGATAGTTTTCACATATTTTCATTTCGCAGCAAGTCGTGAGTTAACCGAAGCGGTTATTAAATCTGGATGTATTGCGATTGCTTATGAAACAGTTCAAAAAGATGATGGAAGTTTGCCATTGCTTGAGCCGATGAGTGAAATTGCGGGAAGAATGGCACCACAAGAGGGGGCAAAATATCTTGAAAAATCAATGGGCGGACGTGGCGTCTTACTTGGCGGTGTTCCAGGCGTTGAACCCGCAGATGTTGCGATCATAGGAGGTGGCGTCGTTGGAACAAACGCAGCGAAAATCGCAGCTGGACTTGGTGCAAGGGTTACGATACTTGATGTGAACTTGCAAAGATTGAGATATCTTGACGATATAATGCCGAAAAATGTGGTAACTATGGCTTCAAATGAATATAATATTTTGAAAGCGGTTAAGCGTGCTGATGTCTTAATTGGCGCTGTTCTAATCCCTGGGGCAAAAGCGCCTAAACTTGTTACCAAGGAAATGGTTGCCCAAATGAAAGAAGGAGCAGTTATAATTGATGTCTCTGTTGATCAAGGCGGTTGTATTGAGACAATAAGACCAACAACGCATGACGACCCGGTTTACATTGAATACGGCGTTGTCCATTATGGCGTTGCAAATATGCCCGGAGCTGTCCCAAAAACATCAACAATCGCTCTTACCAACGCTACCCTGCCTTATATAATTGAACTTGCAAATAAAGGTTTTGAGCTTGCGATAAAGGAGAACAAAGAATTGCGAAGAGGTGTTAACATCATAGAAGGCAAAGTCACCCATAAAGGTGTTGCTGATGCCTTCGGACTTGAATATACACCAATTGAAGATTTGATCAAATTTGATTAAGAATAAAAGAGAGAACCTTGAAAATGGCTAAAATAACAATAGATGGAAAAACAGTAGAAGTAAAAGACGGACTTACAATACTTCAAGCTGCGCAAGAAATTGGAATTGACATCCCGCATTTCTGCTATCATCCCGCCCTATCAATAGCTGGAAATTGTAGAATGTGTCTTGTTGAGGTAGAAAAAATGCCTAAACTGGTCATCGCCTGTGCCACAAGGGTCACGGATGGAATGGTCGTTTATACTAAAAGTGAAAAAGTTGTAAAAGCAAGACAAGCTGTCCTTGAATTCATACTTATAAATCACCCGCTTGACTGCCCGATATGCGACGAAGCTGGCGAATGTAAACTTCAAAATTACACATACATTTACGGACCTGGGCATAGTAGATTCACTGAAGAAAAAGTGCACAAGCCAAAAAGAGTTCCGCTCGGGGCTAATATCGTTCTTGATGTTGAAAGATGCATAATGTGCTCAAGATGTGTTAGATTTTTTGATGAGATCGTGAAAGACCCGCAATTGACATTTACGCAAAGAGGAGATAGGGTTGTTTTGACAACCTTCCCAGGGAAAAAACTTGACAATCCGTATTCAATGAATATCATTGACATTTGTCCAGTTGGAGCTTTGACTTCAAGGGATTTCAGATTCAGGGAAAGAACTTGGAATATGACTGCGATTGAAAGCATCTGTCCAGGTTGCGCTCGTGGTTGCAATGTTTATCTTTGGGTCAGGAATAATCAAATTTTAAGAATCACACCAAGGCAAAATATGGAAGTTAATAAATACTGGATGTGCGATTATGGAAGATTTACATATATCCCCGTTAACTCTGATGATAGGATTAAATCCCCTATGGTTCGCAGAAATGGCGATTTAATTGAAGTTGATTGGGAAACAGCCATATCGGAAGCGGTGTCAATTTTAAAAAATGCAAAGCCCAATGAAATTGCCGTCATCGGTTCTCCATTCGCAACGAACGAAGATAATTTCGCCCTTCAGAAATTCGCCAAGACAGTTTTAAAAGCGAAGTATATTGACTTCATCAAGCATGTTAAAGATGGTGACGAAGATAATTTCCTTATAAGGGCTGACAAAACTCCCAACTCACTTGGAGCTTACCTTGTTGGAATACGACCGGGGAATGGATACGGGCTTGATGCGATTTTGAACGGTTTAAAAGAGCGAAAGTTTAAAGTCATCTATGTCATGGACGATGATATTGTCCTTGATGACGAGATTTACAATTTACTTGATGATGTTAAGGTAATCGTCCACGCCACGAATAAAAATAAGACAGTTGATAAGGCAAGCGTCGTTTTCGCAAGCGCTTCATTTGCAGAAAAAGAGGGAACTTTCACAAACTTTGAAGGCAGGGTTCAAAAAATTAACATCGCCGTTCTCCCATTGAACATTGAACCGTATATGCTTTACAAGCCGAGGAAATTCGGCGAGGCAAAACCGAACACCGGCGAAATAAACAAAGCTGAACTTGCACACGCAAGATTATTTAAATTTGGGACACCGTTTGACAGATGGGCAAGCGGTGAAAGGAGAAATGTTAAACCATCTTGGAAAGTCATCACTGAATTAGCGAATAATCTTGGGGCGAAGTTTACTTACACAACCGCAAAAGATGTCTTTGAGGAAATCACCACCGCTGTTCGTGAATTTAGAGGGCTGTCTTACGAGAACTTGAAAAACGGTGCAATGATAAAAAAGGATTAAAAAATCAAAAACGAAAGCACTTATGGAATTAATTTTAATCGCCATCTTAAAAGCCATCGCTTTTATTCTCTTGTTTTTGACCGTCGCTGCGGTCTTAACCTATGTTGAAAGGCGAATCTCTGCTTTTATACAAGACCGACTTGGACCCAATCGTGTTGGTCCATTTGGACTTTTTCAGCCAGTTGCTGACTTGATAAAAATACTTTTCAAAGAGGAAATAATACCCGCAAATGCCGACAAAACATTGCACACAATAGCACCGATAATTTCACTTTTCGTCGCATACAGCATAATAGCAGTTTTGCCCATCGGAGAAAAAATCGTAATCGGCGGAAAAGAGATTAAACTTATCGTCGCTGATGTAAACATCGGCTTTCTTTACATACTTGCGCTAAGCTCCATGGGCGTATATGGAATCACCTTGAGCGGTTGGTCGTCAAACAACAAATATTCACTTCTCGGAGCTCTAAGAGCATCCGCACAGATGATAAGTTACGAACTTTCACTTGGACTTTCGCTTGTTGGAGTTGTTCTCGTCAGCGGTTCAATTAGAATTGATGAAATAATTAAATCTCAAGCAAATGTTTGGAACATTTTTTATCAGCCGGTTGGATTTATAATTTTTCTCGTTTCAGCTTTTGCTGAAACAAACCGTCTACCATTTGACCTACCCGAAGCAGAACCTGAGCTTGTCGCTGGCTATCACACTGAATATTCAGGGATGAAATTCGGCGCATTTTATTTAGCTGAGTATACAAATGTCATAACTGCAAGTTTGCTTACGACCGCTTTCTTCCTCGGCGGTTGGTATTTCCCGTTTATTGACATATACTCTGGATTAAATCCCAACATTGCAGCAATTTTACAAATAATCGTTTTCTTTGCAAAAGCTGGAATAATAATTTTCCTCTTTATGCTCGTAAGGTGGACATTGCCCAGATTCAGATACGATCAACTTATGCGACTTGGATGGCAAGTTTTACTCCCACTTGCTCTTTTAAATGTCCTTGTGACTGGTCTTGTAAAAATTTTGCTATAAAACAAAGTCAACGGAAATAACCATGGAACAAAAAATAGATGGAAGAGCAAAAATAAAGCGAAGGTCAAATCTTAACCTTCTTGAACGACTTTATCTGCCCGAGATTTTCAAAGGTTTAACCATAACATTTCGTCAAATCTTCAAGCCGAAATTTACTTTTGAATATCCGGATGTGAAATGGAAACCGCCTGCATCCTTTCGCGGTCGTCCCGTTCTTGTATATAACGATGAAACAGGCGTTGAAAGATGCGTTGCTTGCGGTCTCTGCGCAAGGGTTTGCCCCGCACTTGCAATTGAAGTGGTCGCTGGAGAAACTGAACTTGACAAAGAAAGATACCCGAAAAAATTTGAAATAAATATGTTGCGTTGTATCTATTGTGGTCTATGTGAAGAGGTCTGCCCTGAAGAAGCAATTGTCATGAGCGATGAATATGAACTTGTCTTCACAAACAGAGAGGAAGCTATCTTCGGAAAAGATAAACTTTTAGTCCCAGCTTCAAAATTGAAAGAACGACTTGATTTTTTGAAAAAGATGAGATAACAAAGTTAAAACTTGCCTATGGATGATGATAAAAGTTCAATGCGAATTCGCTTGATCATTTCTTTGTTATTTTTTATCACTTCATTTTCCCTATCACAGCGAATATCTTTCATTCAATGCCCCGATGAAGTTGTCAAAGGCGAAAAATTTTCCGCGATTTTCGGTCTTTATGCAAATCCACTTGATACGATTCTAATCGTAATGTCAATTGAAGGCGATATAAACCCAATGGAAGCTCTTTCACTTGACGATTCAATTTTTAACCTTCAACCAGCCACAAACGAGATAATTGAAAAACTTGACCTGAAAAACCATTTTGACGAAAAGTTTTCCGCATTCGTTGACATAGGTAATCATTCATCAACAATGCGAACCTACGCCTTTATTTTCAATCCGAGGTCATCAGGTGATTTTAAGTTGAAATTAATCCCGATCAATCTTTCTTCCAATTTGACGAAAAAGGAAACTTCAATTTTTGAAAACCAAGCAAACATAAAAGTAAAGCAAAACGCTGACAGGATTTCTGGATTTTGCGCGAGATTTGATAAAAATGGTTACATAAAATTTACACTCAATGAAAACATTAAAAACGGTTTCACAATTTCATTTTGGCTTAAAACCACGGGAATGAGGGCTAATGTGATTTCAATGACATCAACCATTGACAAAAGTTTTATAAATGTTGGAATTAAATTCGGCAGGATGACATTTACAATTAAAAATTCAATTGGAAAGTTTGAAATTGATGTCCCGAAATTTATAAGCGATGGTATTTGGCATAATTTTATAATCAATGCTGACCCGATAAAAAACACGCTTGAGTTTTTCATTGATGGCGCAAAAGCAGAAGAGATCTTCATACCAAATTTAAAACTGTTTGAACTTAACAGACCGAGTGTTAAAATTGAACACGGTCAAATTGACGAGATCGTGCTTTACAGAACATCAAGACCCGATATGATAAGCAAACTTTCCCAATATTATGCGAAATTTGACAGCGATGTTTCCTTCCTGCTTAAGTTTGATGATAAGACGACGACACCAATGGGCAATTTTTCAGGATTAGAGTCAAACGGGGTTAAGCTTGTTGAATCAACAGCGCCAATTTACTCATCTGCTGTTAAAATCACCGCAGAGATAAAGTCAAACAACATCGTCATAAACTGGGAAGTTGATAACCCATCGCTCATTGAAAAGTTCATACTTGAAAGGAAAAGAGACGATGAAATTTATAAACAAATTTTTGAAATCGCCTCCTCAAACCAAAAGAGATATTCATATACCGAAACCCTTGCGGAAGACAATGTGCTTTACTATTATAGAGTAAAGCGAGTCAACAAAGATGGGAGTTACGAATACTCGGACGAAGTTAAAATAGGACTTGGCTTAAAAAAAGATTTTGAAATAATAGGAAATTTCCCGAACCCATTTAATGCTGAGACAAAAATCATTTACGACCTCTTCAATGATACTTATGTACGGCTCACCGTTTACGATATAGTTGGAAGAGAAATTGCCGTACTCGTTGATGGGTTTCAAAGCGCCGGGAGATACGAGGTCACATTTAACCTTAACAATGTAAAAAATAGCGATATCACGAGCGGAATCTATCTTTACAAACTTCAAACGCAACGCGGTTTTGAAATAAGAAAAATGATAGCGATAAAATAAACCCATGAAGAAACTTCTCTATCTCTTACTTTTAATTTTCCCTGTCTCCTGTTCTTCTCAAAAATACATAACCGATATAAAAATGCTCGTTGAACTTGATGGAAAGTGGCTATTCAAAATTGACCCTGAAGACAAAGGGCTTGAACAACTCTGGTATTCCGCTAACTTTGATAGAAGCGATTGGACGGAGATTGAAGTCCCGGGATTTTGGGAAAGATACGCAAATTTTGCAAAGTATGACGGAATCGCTTGGTATTACAAAAGTTTTAAAATTGAGAAAATTGATAAAAGTAAAAAATACGCAATCTTCTTCTCCGGGGTTGATGACGATTGTGGAGTTTGGTTAAATGGAGAATTTGTCGGGGAGCACCGTGGCTATAGCGATGAATTTTACTTTGACATCACGAAATTTTTAAAGCAAGGCATCAATGAAATTGTCGTAATGGTGATTGATCAAGGTGGTCCAGGCGGGATTTATAAGCCAGTTAAAATAGTTGAATACTCAAAGGTTGAGGAGCTGTTAAAAGGAGAATTTTACTACAAAAAAGCGAGAACCTCTCCCGATTGGGTTAAAGATGCCGTTATATATGAAATTTTCCCCAGAGCTTTTTCACCAGATGGAAACTTCAAAGCGATTGAAAAAGAAATACCACGCCTAAAAGAACTCGGGATAAGTGTCATTTGGCTTATGCCTATACATCCAATCGGTGAAATCAAAAGAAAAGGAACCTACGGTAGCCCCTATTCAGTAAAAGATTACTTTCAAATCAACCCAGATTATGGAACAGAGGATGATTTTAAATCACTGATCAAAACAGCGCATCAAAACGGGATAAAAGTCATAATTGACCTCGTGATAAATCATACTTCTTGGGACAACAATCTAATAAAAGAACATCCCGATTGGTATGTGAAAGATGAAAATGGCAACATCGTCTCACCGAATTCTGATTGGACAGATGTAGCGGATTTAAACTATGATAATTCAGAGCTCAGAAAGTATATGATAAAAATGATGAAATACTGGGTTGAGAAGTTTGACATTGATGGCTACCGTTGTGATGTTGCCGAACTCGTTCCAATTGACTTTTGGAATGAAGCGAGGGACGAACTTGACAAAATTAAACCAGTCCTAATGCTTGCTGAGGGAAGTTTACCTGAACAACATCTAAAAGCGTTTGATTTAACATACAGTTGGAATGTTTATGATGTGCTTGCGAGAATTATAAGAAAGGGACATCTTCCATCGGCGCTTGATGCTGTTCTTCAAAGCGAGATGTATAAGTTTCCAAAAGGTTCAATCAGGTTACGCTTCAATGAAAATCACGATAAGCCGAGAGCGGTTAGATACTTCGGTGAAAATGGCGCTCTTGTTTCCGCTCTTATAACCGCCACTATCCCGGGAGTCCCTTTAATTTACAACGGTCAGGAATACGGAGATACAACCAACATTTCGCTATTTGAAAAGCAGGTCATTAAAAAAGACACATCAGATGAAAGAGGAAAGAAGTTTTATGCGTTTTACAAAAAATTGTTTAATTTTAGGAAAAAATCACTTGCACTGCGAAGAGGCGAAATGATTAAAGCGATGACAACAAACGATGATAAAGTTTACGCCTTTTGGAGAAGATTTGATAATGAGACAGTTCTTGTAATAGCGAATCTTTCAAATTGGGGAGTCACAACGAAGTTAAAAATTGATGATGTGCTTAAAAAGAAAATCGTCAACGGAATGGTAAAGTTTTACGATGTTTTTGAAGAAAAAAATTTTGTGATGAGGGTTGATGATTTCACAAACTTTAAACTTGAACCATTTGAATTTAAACTTTTATCCATCAATTAAAACAAAATTTGAGACCGTGTTATGAAATCATACACCGAGTATTTGACATTCAATACGAAGAACAAGCGCGAGATAATCAACATCACGGACAAAGTAAACGAAGCTTTAAAGAAAAGCGGGATAAAGGAAGGATTTTGTCTTGTCTCCGCAATGCATGTCACCGCTGGTGTTTTCGTAAACGATGACGAGGACGGTTTGATTGAAGACCTAACGGAATGGCTTGAAAAACTCGCCCCTTTCAACCCAAACTATAAACATCACCGAACTGGTGAAACAAACGCCGACGCACACTTGAAAAGCTTGCTCATACATCACGAGGTCATTATACCCGTTACCGACGGACGCCTTGATTTCGGACCCTGGCAACAGGTGTTTTATGCGGAATTTGACGGTCAGAGAAGAAAAAGGGTCATTATAAAAATCATCGGCGAATGACTCTGTTAATCACATCCTCAAAAATTTTCCTCGTCTTTCGCATACGACTTTTAATTGAATCAACGAATTCATCAGCAAATCTATACCCAAGGCAAAGCGAAAGATATTCAAGCTTTTGTGCTTCAACCGGCTCTGGAAGTGAATTTGATTTCCTCCATAATGAAACTCTTAAAAATTTCTCAACTTCCCGATAAAACTCGTAATTTGAAATCAAAGTTTTACATTCATCCTCATTTAAAATTTTCAATTCAGAGAGTTTCAAAAGCGCCTTTACGGTATGTGATTCAATCTCGCCCAATTCCTTAAAGTGTTTCAACTGCAAAATCTGCGCGATAAATTCAACATCAACAAGCCCACCAGCACCAACCTTGATGTCAATTTCGCCCTTCGCTACCTCCTCCATCTTCTTTCTAATTTTAACGAGAGAATCAACAAGTGACTTTGTAAACTTAACATTTGCAATCCTATCGTAATAGAGCGATAATGCTTCCTCAGCTAATTTTTTGTTCCCACAGATGTATCTAAATCTTGTAAAAGCCATCAATTCCCAAAATTCCGCCCTTTTAAAAAGATAATTTTCAAAATAATCAAACTTAACAATCATCGGAGCGTTCCTTCCTTCAGGTCGTAATCGCAAGTCAACTTGATACAGTTTTTCAATTTCCACCTCGCCCAACTTTTTAATGAATTTTTCACACCTTGAAGAAATCTCACGCAATTTATCCTGTCCAATTCCTTTCATAGTTAAAATGACCATATCAATATCGGAATCAAAGTTCATCTCAGCAGAGCCATACTTCCCAAGCCCAAATATAACGATGTCATCTCTAAATTCCATACCAAAAAAATCATCAAACACATAACCTACGATCAAGTCAGCTTGATTTGTAAGTTCAAACATGAGTTTGTAAATGTCAATCAATCCATCAATGTTCAAAATGAAAAGTCGTAGTTCATTGGCGAATTTAAAATCAAAAAGATTCACTTCTTCCCCTCTTTTAAAAAACTCAAAGATCTCGCCTGAATTTCTCTTACTGCTTAAATTCCCCTCTGAAAGTAATTGCTCCAAAAGATGATTTTTAATTGAAAGCAAATTTGAAAATCCGGCGCTGTATTGAGATATATTAACTAAAACCCTTCTGACATCATCTTCCCGAATCAACTCGTAAAACAATTTTGAATATTTGAACCCCTCTGCGATTTTTCTAAAATTTTCAAGTGTAACATCCGGGGAAATTGTTTTTGAAATTTCATTAAGGAGGACAGGCGCGATTTTTTGAAATTCATTTTCTTCAGCCGAAGTAAAGATTCTCTCCCCAGTTATCAGTTTCCCCTTCGCTAAAAATTCAATGTTACGCGAAGCTTTTTCCAAATCCCTAAA
>JAPYWO010000016.1 GCA_028276305.1 Candidatus Thermokryptus sp. | reverse complement strand
AGAGAGATTTGGAGTACCTGAAGCAGGGGTAAGTTTTGAAGAAGTTTTGAGGAGTGAAATTGATAATTTGAAATTTTCTTCCCATGCCTTGAAGCGTCTTGAGGAGAGAGATATAAAACTTGGTGTTGATGATTTAAAACTTTTAAACGATGCAATTGAAAGAGCAAAGAAGAAAAACACGAATGATGTTTTGGTTTTGTTGAGAGATATTGCTTTCATTGTCAGCGTTAAAAATAGAACCGTTGTGACAGTTATTGATGGCGATAGTATGCGTGAGCATGTATTCACCAACATTGATGGTGCTGTTGTGCTTTAAGGGGCTGGACCTCGTTTGAGGGGGCCCCGCATCTCGCTGAACGATTGAGGCGAGATTTAAAAATGTTGAAATGTAAAACAAAAATTTAAAAGGAGGTTAAAAGCCATGTCATTCTTGAGGTCATTGTTTTCTGGGGTATCAGGTCTTAGAAATCATCAGGTTATGATGGATGTGATCGGGAATAATATCTCAAACATCAATACGATTGGTTTCAAATCTGCTCGCGTTTCATTCAGCGAAACATTTGCTCAGACATTGCGCGGGGCTACTCAACCTTCCTCAGAATCAGGCGGAACGAATCCTTTACAAGTTGGGCTTGGGATGAATATAAGCTCAATTGATACCATTTTTACACAGGGAAATCTTGAAACGACAGGTCAAGTCACAGACCTTGCTATTCAAGGGAATGGTTTCTTCATTGTTAAAAAAGGCGGAAAAAATTATTTCACGAGGGCTGGCGCATTTAGATTTGATGCGAATGGTAATCTTGTTGATTCGGCAACGGGTGCGATAGTTCAAGGGAAAATGGCTGATGCTTCGGGTGTTGTCCCGCCAGGGGCGAAGCTTGAGGATATAAAAATCCCATTCGGTCAGAAATCCCCTGCAAAAGCAACATCACTAATTAAACTAACGGGAAATCTTGATGCGGGTGGGATTCCGAAAGGGAATATCTTGAGAAGCGCGCGACTTTACGCCGTTGAAGATGGAACATCGGATATAAATGATTTACTTGCAACCGGAACAGCAAACACTGTGATAACAGGTATGATTTCGGGTTCAACAACATTGACAATTCAGGATGGAATTAAAATCAAAACATACACTTATGTTAGTAAAGATGGGGGCGTTGGCGATGGGAATTTCCATACTTTGAAGGATTTAATTGATGAAATTAACAATGACTTTGCTGGTTCACTTTCCGCAAGTATTGATTCGCAGGGAAGGATTGTGATAACTTCGGCGGTTTCGCAAGTCGTTTCAATTTCAAGTAATAATCGTAACTTTGAAACCGCTCTTTCAAGTTTAAGTGGGACTTATACTGCAAGCGGAAGCAGATATTCAGATAGGTTCTCCCATGTTGCTCGCCCCGATGACCTTTTGGTGAATTTACGCGATGCTCAAGGTAATGACCTCGGTTTAACATCCGGTGATACAATTACCATTGATGGGAAGGTTGGTGGAAGAGCGATATCCACGGTTAATTTTTCCGTTTCTGGAACTTCAACCTACAAAGACCTTGCTGACGCTGTTAAAAATGCATTTAGAATTAACAATTCAAAAGGAGTTGAAATAGACCCTGATACAGGAGCGCTCGTCATCTATGCTGACGGTGGGAAAGTTTATGAAATCACCGACTTGAACATATCTGCGAGCGGTAGGGATAAATTTAATTCAATTTTTGAGAATAAACCCGGTAATTGGCTTGAGATTCAGCGTGCAGAAGATATTGAGGTTTCCACAACCGTGACAGTTTATGATTCGCTTGGTAACAAGCATAATATAACTTTGAGGTTTATCAAGGATGCAACGACGCCAAATCAATGGTCTTGGAAAGCAGAGGTAGCCGGTAAAGAGGTCATCCTTGCGGGCGGAAGCGGGAAAATCGTCTTTAACACAGATGGTTCAATCAGAAGCTTTTTCTTTGACGATGGAAGTTCAACCTTAAGGATTGACCCCGGGGACAACTCAGCCAAAACGCTTGAGATAAGAATTGACCCTGGTAAAATCGGTGAGTTCGCAGGGATAACACAGATGGAAGGGAGTTCAAGTTTAATAGCGGATCAAGATGGATATGGGCTTGGCTTCTTAAACACAATTTCGGTTAATGAGGATGGGAAAATACTCGGTGTCTTTTCAAACGGCACTGTTAGAGTTCTTGCACAAATACTTGTTGCGACATTTAACAATCCAAGCGGATTGTTAAGGGTAGGAGACAACTTGTTTGACATATCAGCCAACTCCGGGGCGCCGATAATTGATGAACCCGGTTCAGCGATTCAATCAAAGGTTATGTCTGGCGTCCTTGAGCAATCAAATGTTGACCTTGCTGAGGAGTTTACGCGTATGATTATAGCCCAGCGTGGTTTCCAAGCAAATGCGAGAATTATCACCGCAAGCGATGAATTTTTGCAGGAAATCGTTAACTTGAAACGATAAATTTGAATCGGGGGCGATGTCGCCCCCGAGCATAAAATAAATTCCATTGCGAAAAATGATCAAAGTCACAAGGTTAAATGGTCAAGAAATAGTCGTAAATGCGGATTTGATTGAGTATCTTGAAGCATCGCCGGATACAATAATCGCCTTGACAAATGGAAAAAAGATCATGGTGAAAGAGAGCGTTGATGAGGTCATTGAAAAGGTGATTGAATATCGCAGGAAGTGCGTTGTTTATGCACAAACACCTCCAGTTCACGGGTCATCGGAAGAGGAAACTTAGTTTTTAATTTTGTAAAGAACCGCTGGCGGATTTTCTGAAACCGCAATTGGTTCAAGGAAAGGGGGTGGGGAAGTATAATTGAAAAGCCCTTCAAAGTCCCTGCGAAAGTAATACTCAATCCAACTATAATACAAATATGAGGCATTTAACTTTTTGAGCTCACTTTTAAGCTGCTCGTAGTTGTTTACAAGTGGAAAAGGTTTAAATTCCATGCCAAGGTAGTATGCGATGTTCGGCTTGCGTGCAACTATAATCTTTCCCTTTTCACTATCACCAAACTTTGACTTGAACTGTTCAGCTATGTAAAGTATATCCATCGGTTGATTTTGAATATCGCTTTTGATCATCTCTGATAGCTTTGGTATTGAAATCAAGTTTAGTAGACCAACTATCACAATCCAAAGGTGTTTTTTCTGTGATATTTGGCTTGCTGTGAGAATTGAATAACCGACAGATAGATAGGTTGGGAGAAGATACATTGAAAACCTTTCGCTGTAAAATACAAAAACAAGAACGAGAAAGAAGGATATACTTGAAAAGAGAAATGCAATCTTGATTTTTTCAATTTTCCCTTTGAACATAAAAAAGACACCGATGACAAAAAGTATCGCAAACTGCCAACCGCACAGTTGAGTCAGATCTCGCCAAAAATGATCAATCATGTTCAAGATAACCCTTTCAATGAAAAGCGACGGGTCTTTGATGAAAACATCAAAAAAAGATTTATATTCTTTTGAAGCTTCAAACCAGTATTCGTCCCAAGAGATTTTACCTTTCGCATAAATTTCATAAGCAATGTTAAGATAGTTTCGGTTATAGAAAAATTCACCGCGCTTGATGTAAGAATAAATTGACCAAGGAAGAAGAAAAACGAGATAACCAGCAAGCGTTATCAGCGACTTTAAAATTCCGTCTTTGAAATTTTTACCTTTCGTAATTAAAATTATCGCAGGCAAAGCGATCAAAAGAGAAATTCCGTTATAGCGTGTAAGATATGAATAACCCCCAGCAAGACCGGAGATGAAAAGTAAAAATGGGGAATTTTTTAAAACTCCAATCACGGCGAGATATATTGAAAGCGAGACCAAAAGATTGAAGAACATATCAGTCCCGCAGACATAAGAATATCTCAAAAAGGTTGGGTTGAAAATTAATGTCAATGAGACAGAAATGGCTATTTTATCATCAAAAATTTTTCTCATCAATTTGAATGTTATCACAAGCACCAGCGCTGATGAAATCGCCGAGATTATCAATCCCGACTTGAAGAAATCGCCAAAAATGAGCGAGAACAAAGCTACAATTGTTGGATATCCAGGACCGCGAAACTCCCCAACATTTATTATCCCGTTTAATATATTTCTCGCTTCAACGGCGTAATCCCAGAAGAAGTCGGTTTCAATGTCATAATTTCCAACCTTTCTCACCCCGAGCGAGAAGCTCAAAATACCGACAAGATAGGCAAAGGCGATGATGTAGATAAGCTTTTCAAGGTTGATTTCCTTTTTCTGTTTCTTCATTTGTCGTCTTTTAAGTTTGCTATTTTGACAAAATTTAAAAGAGAAGGTTGAGATTAGCAAGCAATTTTTTATTGACAATTATCCTTTTTTGGGTTAAATTTTAACAAAATAAGTGTCTGTTTCGCCAAATGGAAAACCATATTGAAAAAGTCCGCAAAAAACTCGGCATTGACACAAGATTGTGTGTTTTTGAGCTTTATGGTGATGTTTTGAAAGTGTCTGATGAGAAAATCGCTGATAAAGTTTTGGAAGAGTTAGGGCAGATCAATCCGAGATTAAAAATTAAACTTCTTCCTGATGAGACCTGTGGTGAGTTTAAATTTGGTGTTTGTAATGTCGGGACTGCGTCGGTTTTTAAAGAGCCATCAATGAGAAGCGAACAAGTTACACAAGCTATACTCGGTGAGACATTTGATACGCTTGAAATTTTCAACGATGATTGGGTAAGGATAAAGTTACATTTTGATGGATATATCGGTTGGATTTATAGAAGTCAGGTTGTTTTGATGAAACAGGAGGAATTTTCAAAGTATACTGATAAAGTAAAAGTTCAATTTGAGAAAAATTTTGGTTTTGTCAGAGAGAAACCTGATGCAAAATCAATTTCAGTGCGAGATGTTGTGATTTGTTCTGTTTTGAATGTTTTGAGGGCGAGAAATAAATGGTTTATGGTTGAGTTACCTGATGGGACAGTTGGCTGGACGAGGAAAAATGAGGTGAGGAGATTTCTCGCCATTGACAAAAGAAATGTAAATGAAATAATTCAAACTGCTAAAAGATTTCTTGGTGTTTCTTATCTTTGGGGTGGGAAGACGCCAAAAGGATTTGATTGTTCTGGGTTTGTGCAGACGGTTTTCAGGATAAACGGTGTGCAATTGCCCCGCGATGCTGATATGCAATGGAGTGTTGGGGATGATTTAGGGATGGATTTTTCAAAGTTTAAAAAAGGCGACCTTTTATTTTTCAGCTCCGATGGAGAAAGGGTAACGCATGTCGGGATATATCTTGGCAAGGACAAAAAAGTGATACACTCATCGGGATTTGTCAGGATAAATTCACTTGATAGAAAAAGCGTTGACTATAGCGAGCGACTTGAGAGAACTTTTATAGGAGCGAAAAGAGTTTTAATTTAAAAGAAAACTTCGCAAATTTTAATGGAGGTGATTTAAATTCAGAGAGGAAGTTCAATTCAAATTCCGCCTTTACGACGAAGCCGAGAAACAAGCATCGTCAAATCCACTTCACAAGAAGGTTCTCGTCTTGAATCAAAATTATGAACCAATGAGCATCTGCCCTGTCCGAAAGGCGATTTCCCTTCTTTATCTTGGCAAGGCAGAACTTGTCGCTGCAAGGGATGGACAATATATAAGGTCCGTCTCGTATGTCATGCCATTCCCAAGCGTTGTTAGATTGTCGTATTATATTCATATGCCATATCGCAAGGTGATTTTAACAAGGAAGAACATAATGAAGCGTGATAATTACAGATGTCAGTATTGTGGTCGTAGTGGTGTCCCTTTGACGGTTGATCATGTGATTCCCAAATCGCGAGGTGGTGAGGACACTTGGGAAAACCTTGTATGTGCTTGCGTTGAATGTAACAACAAAAAAGGGGATAGGACGCCTGAGGAGGCAGGGATGCGACTTTTGCGAAAGCCGAGAAAACCAAATCCTATATTTTTCATAAGGAACTTCGTCGGTGAAATTGATGAGAAATGGAAGCCGTATCTTTTCCTCTAAATCAAGGGGCGGTTTAAAACCGCCCTTTTTATCTTACAGGAAATTTTTCCACATCATTGAGCCAATCGGTTTATCTGAGCGTTGATTGTATTTTGCGGTTTTTTTCTTGTTATATGGGGTTAAAATTTCGCCTGAGATTTCAAAATAGATCAATTGACCGATCGGCATCCCCGCATAAATACGCACTGGTTGCTTAACTGATATTTCCAATGTCCAATGGTTGCAATATCCAGCGTCTCCCTTCCCAGCGGTTGAGTGTATGTCAATACCAAGACGACCAACGCTTGATTTTCCTTCAAGAAAGGGAACAAACCCGTGCGTCTCGGTATATTCAAGTGTGACGCCAAGGTAAAGGCGATTTGGGTATAAAATTATCCCTTCTGGCGGGATTTTGAAGTATTCAAGTTCGTTTTCAATTTTCGCATCAAGAATTTCGTTTTTATAAACAGCCATCCATTCGCCAAGGTGAACATCATAACTGTTTGTGCCAAGACAGTTTATGTCAAACGGTTCAATTACGATGTTCCCCTTTGCCATTTCTTCAAGAATCCTTTTATCGCTGAGGATCATCTCCGTTCCTTGGATTATTTTAAAATTTTTTTCTGCTCTATTTTCAACTGCTCCATTCTGTATCTTAACTTTGAACGCGTTATCCCGAGTATTTTCGCTGCTTGAATTTGGTTTCCGTTTGTTATCTTCAAGGTTTGAATTATAAGCTCGCGCAATACCTTATCCATTGTAACACCTGTTGGTGGAATCTTCAAGACGAAATCACTTTCACCGTTTTGTTGACTAACGAGCTGAATTGGGGTGCTTTGTAGATGTTTTACATGTTCAGGTCTGATTTTTGAATCGTTTTCAACGAGGATAATTCTTTCAATTGTGTTTCTTAACTCTCTGATATTTCCGGGCCAGTGATAAGATTTTAAAATTTCCATCGCTTTTTCATCCACACCGATAAAGTTTTTGCCAAATTTTTTGTTGAATTCATCAATGAAAGCGTTAACAAGTAAGGGTATATCTTCTTTTCGTTCGCGAAGTGGTGGGAGATAAATCGTTGCGACATTTAAGCGGTAGAAGAGATCACTTCTAAATCTTCCGGCATTGACCTCTTCTTTTAAGTTTTTGTTTGTTGATGCGATGACCCTGACATCAACTTTGATTTCCTTCGTCCCTCCAAGTCGGTAGAATTTTTTATCTTGAAGAACCCTTAGGAGTTTGACTTGAGCTTCAGGGCTTAGTTCGCCAACTTCGTCAAGTAGTATTGTTCCGCCGTTTGCAAGTTCAAATTTCCCAGGTTTCATCTTATCCGTGGCTCCCGTGAAAGCGCCACGCTCATAGCCAAAAAGCTCACTTTCAATTAAATCCTTTGGGATAGCCCCACAATTTATCGCTATGAAAGGACCCTCGCGACGGGAACTTTTCTCGTGTATATATCTTGCTATTAATTCCTTTCCGGTGCCTGTTTCTCCACTTATCAAAACGGTGGTGTCATCGCCAAGGGCATACTTTTCAGCAAGTGATAGCGCCTCAATTATCTCTTTGCTTTGACCTATTATCTTATACTCGCCAAACTGTTCGGATAATCTTTCTTTTAAAATTTGAACCTCCCTTTGAAGCTTGAGGTTTTTCACAGCTTTTTGCATTGCAATTTCAAGCTGTTCAAAGTCAAGAGGTTTAAGTATGAAATCATCGGCTCCAAGTTTTATCGCCTGTACGACCAAACTGACATCGGAGTACGCAGTGATCATCAATACGGGAAGCATTGGCTCCTCATCTTTGATCCGCTTTAGAATGTCAAGCCCGTTTTCATCTTTAAGAAATATATCAAGAAGGACTATGTCGGGTTGGTCTTCCTTCAAGTTCTTTATCGCCATTTCACCTGAGGAATATGAGATCACATCATAGCCAGAATCCGTTAAAACTTGTGATATTGACTTGTTGAACAGTTCGTCATCATCAACCACCATGACTTTGAACTTCATCTCTTCCTCCTACTTATTTTGCCTTAAATTTTAGATAAAAAGTGGTTCCATGGTTTACCTCGCTTTCAACTTCAATTTTTCCGTCATGATTTGCCATGACTTGTTTGCATATCGCAAGCCCTAATCCAGTTCCATCGCTTTTCTTTGTAAAGAACGGCTCAAAAATTTTATTTAAATCCTCCCTCGGTATCCCGCATCCGTTATCGCTTATTGAAACAACGATGTATGGGATTTCGTTTTCAATTTCAAGATACGATTTTATCTTTATCCAGCCGGATTTTTCAATTGCGTCAACCGCGTTTGTCAAGATGTTGAGCAAAACTTGCTGAATTTGTTTGAAGTCAATTTTTACCTTCGGTAGGTTTGGGTCAAGGTTTGTGATTATCTCAATCCTCTTTTTCATCGTTGAGACCTCAACAAGTGGTAATGTTGATGTTATGACATCGTTTATATTTTCTTCTTTCACGATCGGCTTGCTCGGTCTGGCAAAGCTTAAAGTTGCTTCAACTATTTTCTCTATCCTTTTGACGCCCTCAATTGCGAGATCAAGATATCTTCTCTCTGTTGTGCCTTCATTAAATTTTCTCTGTAAAAATTGCAAATTTACACTTATAGCTGAAAGCGGATTCCTTATTTCATGGGCTATCGCTGCTGATAATCTTCCAAGAGATGCCAACTTCTCGGCTTGAATTAATTCATCTTGAATTTTCTTTTTCTCCGTGAGGTCTGAAACAATAACTTGTATGGTGCTTGTGTGTGCATACCCAATTAAACTTGCTGTCATTTCAACGATTTTTTCGTTATTTTCAAAATCAAGTATCATCGTTTCAAAATTTACAACCCTTTCCCCTTCAAAAAGTGGCTGAAAGTATTTTTTATACTTAACAAAACTTAAACTTAAAATTTCATCCCTTGTGCACTTAAAAAGATTTTCCGCCTCATTGTTCGCATCAAGCACGATCCAAGTTTCCGGTTGGATTATAAATATCGCCTTGCCAGCGTTTTCAAACAAACTTTTGTATTGTTCATGGGAAATTTGAAGTTCCTCGTTCATCTTTCTCAACATAGCATTTGCCTGTTCAAGCTCGTACATTTTATCTTCAAGCTTTCGTATCAAGACGGTGTTGTATTCCCTTAAATACTCAACATCATCGCTTATAGTTTCAGATTTTGTCGTTGTTGATTTACTTTTCTCAAGGAACTTTTCAACAGTGTCAAGTAGAACCTGGACATCAACTGGTTTTATCAGATAGGCGTCAGCTCCAAGACCAAGCCCAAATTTTTCATCTTCAGGGTCGGTGTAATTCGCCGTGTAAAAAATAAAGGGGATCTTTTTAAAATTTTTATGCTTTTTCACCTCCCTGCAGAATTGAAAACCATCCATCTTCGGCATTAAAACATCTGAGATGATTAAATCAACCCTTTCCTTTTTCAGAACCTCAAGCCCTTCAAGACCATTTCTGGCTGTGAGCACCGTATAACCCATTGTTTCAAAAATTTCCCTCAGAATCTCCAAACTTTCTTGGACATCGTCAACAAGTAAAATTTTCATAGAGTTTATCGGCGAAAATTTTAGAGACAATAAAAATATAGAAAAAGCCCCAAAAATTATCAATCATTTCCGCTTAAAGATAATTGTGAGCGGGACCCCGATGAAGCCGAAATTTTCTCTGATTTTGTTCTCAAGAAACCTCTTGTAGTGCTCGGGTATGTCATCGGGGAAGTTCGCAAAGAAAGCGAAAACCGGCGGGGATGATTTAACCTGAGTGACATATTTGATTTTTATCTCCTTACCAGATACCGCTGGTGGTGGCGTTTCTTTCACTATTGGAAATAAAACTTTGTTAAGTTCGCTTGTCTTTATCCTTTTAGCCCTCTCATCATGGACAACTTTTGCGATGTCAAGCACTTTAAATATCCTTTGTTTCGTTTTCGCGGAGATGAAAACCACAGGGACATAGTCAAAAACCTTCAACCTTGATTTGAGCGCATGTTCGTACTCAAGAGCTGTGTTTGCGTCCTTCTCCACGAGGTCCCATTTATTCACGGCGATCACAATCCCTTTCTTCAACTCAGCTGCTTCACCGATTATTCTAAGGTCTTGTCTTTCCAAGCCACAGGTTGCATCAAGCATTACAACAGCGACATCGCATCTTTGTAAAGCTTTGAGTGCCCTTATAGCGCTGTAAAATTCAATGCTCTCCTTGATTTTGCTTCTTTTTCTTAAGCCCGCGGTATCAATCAAAAGGAATTTATTTCCGTTGTATTCAAATTGAGTGTCAATTGAATCGCGCGTGGTTCCAGGTATATCTGTGACAATCGTTCTGTTTTCCCC
>JAPYWO010000015.1 GCA_028276305.1 Candidatus Thermokryptus sp. | reverse complement strand
AGCGAATCACCAACAAGAATGACATCAATCCCAGATTCATCAAGCAATTTTGCGATCAAAAAATCATACGCGGTTAACATCGCTATCTTCTCACCGCGATTTTTCATCTCAAGTAATGTTTTCGTCGTGACTTTCCTCATAAACGATGGGATCTTTTTTATCAAATTTTACACCGAACCTCATCTCAAAACCAACTCGCATCGCCTCTGCAACTTCTTCAAAACTTACATCACGACCAAGGATTTCCCTTAAACAAATTGTTTTATTCTCAATCTCATTTTTTATCTCTTCAATTATTTCAACATCCTCCGTTTTTAAAAATTCTGGCAGCTTCTTGTGAAATTCCCCTATCAAAATAGAACCATGCTGTAAAACTACATCGCCGTAACGTCTCTGTGCGCTTCCAACGAGTTTACGACCTTTATACTTCACCTCATACTTTGAAGTTATAGCAAAACAAGGAATTGAACGATAATCTTTGTATGATTTTGAAAAATCAGGCATTGATGTTTCAAGTTCAACATCAGCGCCAAGAAAATTTAACCCCGCAACTATCGCCTCACTTATAAGGTTGTAAATCTCAATCACACTTTTTCCGTCGGAATTCATCACAACGGAATATGTCAGTTCCTCAGCGTGAAGTATCGCTCGCCCACCGGTCGGTCTTCGTACCAAGTCAAACCCAAAACTTTTTATTTTCCCAATGTCAAAAATTTCAATACCTTGATTATATCCAATTGAAATTGCATATGGCTTCCAACCATAAACCCTTAACACTGGAGGGATTTTCCCTCTTGAAAAAAGCAAAGCCAAGTTTTCATCAAATTTCATATTGAATTCCCCTGGCTTAAATCCAGTATTTAAAAAAAGCCATCGCTCAGTCATAAGGTCCTCTTATAATTCCACGCTGACTTGTCTCAATGAAGTTAATGATGTTTTGAATTTCTGGAGTTGGTTCAAATTCTTCTTTTAATTTTCTAAGCGCTTGCGAGACAGTAAGGTTTGATTGATATATCACCCTATAAGCATTTTCAATCCTTTCAATCGTTTCCTTAGGGAAATTTCTCCGTTTAAGACCGACGATGTTAAGACCTTCAAATCTCAAAGGTTCCCTTGCAGCCATTATATAAGGCGGGACATCTTTCGGAACTCTCCATCCGCCTCCGACGATTGAATGTTGACCAATCCGAACAAATTGATGAACCGGGACAAGCCCGCCAATTATAACATAATCTTCAACCGTTACATGACCAGCAAGGTTCACAGCATTAGCCATTATTACATTGTTCCCGATTACACAATCGTGGGCTACATGTACATAAGCCATCAAAAGACAATTACTGCCTATAATTGTCTTTCCCGAGTGCGCTGTTCCCCTGTTAAGTGTGCAAAATTCACGAATTATCGTGTTATCACCTATTTCAAGCGTCGTTTCCTCACCTTTAAACTTTAAGTCCTGAGGGATTGAACCAACCGATGCGCCATGAAAAATCTTGCAATTTTTCCCTATCCTCGTCCCGTTACCTATAAAAACATTTGGACCTATTTCCGTCCCATCCCCGATAATAACATCATCTTCAATCACTGTGAAAGGACCGATTTTTACATTATCCCCGATTTTTGCATAAGGGCTCACAACTGCCCTCGGATCAATGAATGTGCTCATGAGTCCTTTTCAATTGTTTGTTCATTTGATGTGAATTCTGGTTTTGTAACAATAGCAGCCATCATCTCAGCTTCTGCGACAAGTTTGCTGTCAACATAAGCACGACCATACATCGTGCAGTACTTACTTCTTCTTTCAACCATTTCCACTTCATATATCAATGTATCGCCAGGGAAAACAGGTCTTCTAAACTTTGCATTTTTTATAGCCATGAAATAAACATATCTATTTTCCATTGATTCCTCTCCGTTCAAAAGCAAAATTCCGCCCGTTTGAGCCATTCCTTCAATTATCAAAACACCAGGCATTATCGGATGCCCGGGGAAATGTCCTTGAAAGAAAAATTCATTCCCTGTGACATTTTTCACCCCGATTATCTTCTCGCCCATCTTAAAGTCAACTATTTTATCAACGAAGAGGAAAGGATACCTATGTGGCAAAATTCTTTGAATTGCGTTTATATCAAATACAACACCTTCTTTTTTCTCAAATTGATACTTTTTTACAAGCTTTTTCTGGAGATAAAGTTTTCTTATCTTCTTCGCAAACTCAATATTACTTGCATGCCCTGGTCTTGCTGCAAGGATTTGAGCTCTCATAGGAGCACCAACAAGGGCAAGGTCACCGAGTAAATCAAGAAGTTTATGTCTTGCTGGCTCATTTTTAAAACGAAGTGGCTTGTTGTTTAAAATACCATTGCTACCAAGAAAAACGACCTCGTTCAAACCAAACTTTTTGCTCAATCTATCTATCTCTTCCTGTGAAAGTTCCCTATCAACAATTACAATTGCATTATCAAGATTGCCACCCCGTATTAAACCTTGCTCGTATAGCATTTCAACTTCATGTAAAAAACAAAATGTCCTCGCAGGAGCGAACTCCGTCACGAATTCCTTTTCAAGCGAAAATAACCCCGTATGTTGGCTACCAAGCGCTGGGTTTTTATAGTCAATCATAATTGTTATCCTGAAATCATCAAGAGGTAAAGCAGCGATGTCAACTCCTTTGCTCTCGTCAGAATAAAGAATTGCTTGATCAATTATAAGATAATCTTTTGGCTCGTCCTGTTTTTCAATTCCAGCTTCAAGCAGAGCATCAACGAACGGCTTTGCACTACCATCACCTACTGGCGGTTCAATTGAATCAAGCTCAATTAATATGTTATCTATCTGAAGCCCAACTACAGCAGCAAGGACATGTTCAACAGTGTGAACCCTGACATCACCTATTCCAAGCGTAGTTCCACGACTTACATCAACAACATATTCAACAAGTGCTGGAATTTCAGGCGAACCACCTAGATCAATCCTCTTGAACCTTATCCCGAAATTTGGCGGTGCAGGTTTAAAAGTTATAGTGCACCTCTGACCTGTATGCAAGCCAACGCCAGATAATGAAACCGGCTTTTTTATCGTTTGCTGGTATATTAACATTTTTCAACCTCCCGAAACTAATTTTTCAATTTTACTTTTCAAATCACGAAACTCCTTTATTAAATCTGGAAGCTGCCTTATCGCACCTTCAATTCTTAAAGCGATGGAATGTTCACGAGCAGGGTAACCAAAATAAACTTTCCCCGGCTCTGTTATTGATTTTGAAACCCCTGACTGAGCTGCTATCGTCGTTCTATCGGCAATTTCTATATGACCGACGATTCCCACTTGACCTGCAAGAACACAGTTCTTACCAATTTTAGTACTACCAGCAATCCCCGTCTGTGCAGCAATAACTGTATTCTCACCTATTACGACATTGTGAGCTATTTGAATTAAATTGTCAAGTTTAGCACCTCGCTTTATAATCGTCTCCCCAAGCGTGGCACGATCTATTGAGCAATTTGAACCGATTTCAACATCATCTTCAATCACAACTATACCAACTTGAGGGATTTTCTCATATGTCCCGTCAGGTCTGGGGGCAAATCCAAAACCATCACTTCCAATCACAGTTCCAGAGTGAATTATAACACGATTGCCAATTTTACATTTATGATAAACTGTGACATTTGGGTAGATCAAAACATCGCTACCAATTTCAACATCATCACCGATGACGACGCCGTGCATTATAACTGAATTATCTCCGATTTTAACCCTTTCACCGATTACAACATTTGCACCTACGCGGACATTTTCACCTAAAACAGCCGTTTTTGAAATCACTGCTGTTTGATGTATCCCCGGGGGAAGCAGTTCCAACGGCGGATTCAAAATTTTTAACACCTTTACAAATGCATAATACGGATCATCCACCAGAAGCAAAGATAAATCATCCCTTCTCTTTTGAAAATTTTTCGCAACTATAACTGCCGAGGCGTTCGTCGTCTCAAAAAACTTTTCATACTTTGGATTAGCTATGAAAGTAATGTCACCTTTACTTGCATTTTGAATTTCTGAAACTTTATTAATTTCAACATCAGCGTCACCAACAATTTCACAGTTCAAATAACTTGCGATTTCCTTTAATTTCATCGCAATTGTAAAAGTTTATTTAGGACTTTCTGTGTAAGGTCATATTTTTCGTTTGCGTACAAAAGCAAAATCTCCCCACTTTTATCAAAAACGAAATCAAAACCCTCTTCCAGTGCGACCTCTTTTATTGCGTTGAAAATCTTACTCTGCACCGGTTTGATCAACTCATCTTGTTTCCGGTAAAGTTCTCCATCCGGACCGAATTTTTGCATTTGAAATTCAGCTATTCTTCTGTCAAGCTCAGAAAGTTCCCTTTCCATTTGCGCCCTTGCTTCATCCGTCAATATAAGTTTTCTCCTTTCATACTCATCATATTTTGATTTCCATTCGTCCTTCATCTTTTGGAGTTCCGCTTGCCATTGTTGAACAAGTGCGTCAATTTTCCTTTGCGCCTCCTGAGCCTCGGGAAGCTGTCTCATTATCGTTTCTGAATCAACATAACCCACCTTCACCTGTGAAAACAAAGGCAATGAAAGTGTAAGAACAAATAACAGAAGAAATCTTTTCATTTAGATTTGCTCCCTCTTGTTAATTTGTCAAGGACTTTGAAAGTTATATCAAACTGCTTATCAGCGTAAAGCAATATCACATCCCCTGCTTTGTCAAAAACGAAATTTAACTTCTCTTCCCTTGCGACTTCCTCAATGGCATCAATTATCTTATCCCTTAAAGGTTTAAGACGCTTTTCTCTTTCCTGTTCAAACTCACCTTGGGGTCCGAGCTTTTGATTCCTGTATTCATAGATTTTCTGTTCAAGTTCCATTATTTCCCTTTGCATACTTTCCTTCGCTTGCGGATTTAACATCGCCTCTTTTTTCTGATACTCATCAAGTTTGCTCTGGTATGTCTTGACCATTTTGTCAAGTTCACTTTGATATTTCTGCAAAAGGTTGTCAAGTTCTTTCTGTATTTTCTGCGCCTCTGGAAGTTGCTGGAGTATAACTCCAGAATCAACATAGCCAATTCTTATCGTTGCTTGTTGAGAAAATACAGCGGAATTGAAAAATAAAATTAATGTTAATGCGAAAATGCTCTTCCTCATCATTTCTCCATAGTTTAGTTTTTGAATTAAAAACCTCTCCCAAATTGAAAATGAAAGTGCCACCCATCTGGCTTCCCATCTTTTGGAAATACATCATCAAAGCCATAACCGTAATCAAATCCAATCAACCCGATTGGTTGCATATGCAAACGAACGCCAAAACCAATTGACCTTTTCAAATCAAAAATGTTAACCTGTCTTGTCCTAGCCCAGGCATTCCCCGCTTCAGCAAACAGAAGCAAGTAAATCGGCATTGGGTTCATAGTGACACCAAATCTTAACTCAGTTGTGTATTTCATTAAAACTTTTCCCTCAGGCACCCGTGTTGGCGTTGTCCCGATTGACATATCTTCATATCCTCGCAAAGGTGTAACAGCTATATAACCAAGTCCAGTCCCACCCATTGAAAACATCTCAATTGGCGGAATGAAAGCACCACGATAAAAACCATCCACATAACCCCAATCAAATGAATTATACCATACAAGTTTGTTCCAATTGAAAACTCTGCTAAACCATTCAGAACTGACATAAATTTTAAAGTAATCGGTATTCCCCGGAAGTATAGGACCACCGGAGATTTCAGTTGAAAGCGAAAAATTTGAACCAACCGTTGGGAATATCGGATTGTCTATGCTGTTTCTTGAGATAACTTGCGTAAAACTAAACTGACTCCACTTACCCTCTCTATAATATCCACCTGTTCCACTGACATTATAAAGTTGAAATCTAAACATATAATCCACCCTGAAATAATCATCTGGCCATCTCAATCTTCTGCCTAAACTTACCGAGCCACCCGTTTGTCTCAGGTCATAAGTAAAAGCATATCTTGTATCAACAATGTTAAATCCAATTGAAGTCGGTGTATCTTTAAACCAAGGTTCTCTAAAACCAAGGCTGAAAGTTCTGTAATCATACCTTCCAAAGACCCACTCAAAATTAAGCATTTGTCCATCGCCACCACGCCATGGCTCAGAAATTGAAAAGTTATTGAAGGTAACGCCTATACTTCCAAGTAAACCAAAACTGCTATAGCCGACCGAAGCATTGAAAGTATCGCTTGACTTTTCCTCCACTTCATAAGTCAAATCAACTGTTGAATCGCTAACCATCTTATAATCTGGCTTCAATTTCTCTGGATTAAAGTAATTCAAGACAGCAAGATTCCTTATACTTCTTACAATGTCACTTCTACTGAAAAATTTACCCGGTATCGTGTAAAGCTCTCTTCTTATCACCCTATCCTTTGTCTTGGTGTTCCCTTTTATCTCAACCCTTCTGATTCTAAATTGTTTTCCTTCATAAACATGGATTACGATATCAATCGTATCCTCACTAACTTTAACCTCCTCCGGTTGCATGCTCATCGTTAAATAGCCATTATCAAGGTAAAGTGAAGCTACATCTGTTTGTTGATCGTTACCATACAAATTTTTCTCAAACTTCTCACGGTTATAAATATCCCCGGGCTTAAAATCAAGTCGTTCGGTCAAAACCTTGTCATCAAAGACCGTGTTCCCATCCCAAGTTATATTTCTCACTTTGTATTGCGGTCCCTCGTGAAGCTTTATCTTTATATAAAGTCCCTCCCTTTTTTCATCGGTATAAACGGAATCATAGAGAATCGTGGCATCTTTAAAACCCTTTTTCCTGTAATACTCAATTAACTTCTTTTTGTCATCTTCAAACTTTTTTCTCTCAAATTTCGCTGTCCTCCAAAACATCCACCATTTTTTCTCTTTGGTATCCTTCATAGCTCCCTTCAAATCCCCATCCTTGACTTTAACATTACCTTCAAAAATTATCCTCTTTATAGAAATTTTCTTCCCCTCGTTTATCTTCACCTTCAAATTAGCCCTGCCCTCCTTCGTCGGTAACACCTCAAAATTTACATCTGCAAGGAAATAACCTTTTTCCTCGTAAATTTTCTTTATCTCACTCCGCACTGCTGACAATCTATTTTCAGCGATTACTTGCCCTCTTACGAGGTTAATTTTGTTCTTTATATCCTTTGTTGAAATCTCTTTGTTGCCCTCAACTATTATATCTCCAAGCCGTGGATACTCTTCAACTCTTATTAAAAGATAAACTCCATCGTTAACTTGATTTTCTATTTCTATTCTCACATCCTTAAAAATCCTCAACGCCCAAAGTTGTTTGATCGCATTTCTAATTTTATCTCCCGCAATTATATTGTTCCCGACCCTTGCGAAACTTATTTCATCACCAACTTTTAACCCTGAATTTGCAATAATCACCGACGGTTGAGCAAATGTATTCCCCTCAACCGATATCCCAAGTATTTTGTAAACTTCTTGATTTTGCGAATGCAAATTTAAAACGAAAACAAAAATCAAAATCAACAACTTACGCATTGCCGTTCAAACCTTTCTTTTTTATCTGCTCACTTGTCATACCAAATCTTCTTTCCCTTCGCTGATAATCCCTTATCGCTTCATATAAATGTTTTCTTCTAAAATCAGGCCAAAGACAATCAGTGATGTAAAGTTCAGTATATGCGATCTGCCAAAGTAAGAAATTACTTATTCTAAGCTCGCCACTTGTTCTGATCAAAAGGTCGGGGTCTGGAATTCCAGCAGTTTTAAGGTAATTTGAAAAAAGTTTGTCGTCAATCTCTTCTATTTTAACTTTACCTTTTTTGACATCCCTTGCGATCTCTTTCACCGCTTCAATTATCTCCCATCTCCCACTATAGCTTAACGCCAAATTCAAAACCATTCTCTTATTATTTTTTGTCTTCTCCATCGCCTCTTTTAATTCCTGACGAACTTCCTTTGGAAGAGAATCAATATCACCAATTGCCATGAGCTTGATGTCATTTTTATGAAGTTTTTCCGTCTCTGAGCGAAGCGTCCTTATTAAAAGCTTCATCAGTGTGTCAATCTCCTCTTTGGGTCTTCGCCAATTCTCGGTTGAGAAAGCAAACAAGGTGAGATATTTAACTCCAAGTTGAGCACATGCCTCAACGACATCACGAACTGACTTAACACCTTCTCTATGTCCAGCAACTCTCGGAAGTCCTCTCCTTTTAGCCCATCTTCCGTTACCGTCCATTATAATTGCTATATGCGTTGGAATTTCTCCGCTTCTCTTCAACTCCTCTTGAATTTTTCTATCCGTGGATAATTTCAACGAGACCTTTGATGATGAGTCACTCACACTCTCATCACCCTTGCTTTTTTTGAAGAATCGCAATAAACTTTCCTTTTTCTTTGGAATTCTGATTTGAAATTTAACTCTTTGAACTTAAAAAATCAATTTTTGACCCCGATATATAATGTCACAATGCCAAATGTCAAGCGATGGAGTTCAACTCGTTTAAATCCACAATTATTTAAAATTTTTGCAAAATCTTCACCCTCTGGAAATCTCAAAACCGATTCAGGAAGGTAAGTGTAAGCGTTTTCATGTTTTGAAAAAAGTTTTCCGATAAAGGGTAGAATTCTTCGGAAGTAAAAAAGATAAAACAATTTAAATGGTTGTTTTGGCATAGAAAATTCAAGCACAGCGATTTTACCACCGTTTTTCAACACCCTGTGAATTTCCTTAAGTCCTGCTTCAAGGTCGGAGAAATTTCTCACTCCAAAAGCGACAAGACAAACATCAAACATTTCGCTTTTAAAAGGCAAATTTTCAGCTGAAGCACAGACAAGATATATTTTCTTTATTCCTTTTTTCAGCGCCTTTTGACGAAAAATCTTAAGCATATTTAAAGACACATCAACGCCGAAAATCATTGACGGCTTTCTTTTGGAAGCCATTATTGAAAAGTCGCCAGTTCCACAAGCGATGTCAATTATTTTTTCGCCACCTTTTAGATTAAGTTTACGAATTGCGAACCAACGCCAATAAAAGTCAAGCCCAAAGCTCAAAAGGTGATTTAGAAAATCATATCTATACGCAATTGAATCAAACATTTCACGGACATAGTTTTGCTTTGCTGTTTTTTCAACGAAGACATTTTGAAGCGAGTTTTTATCAGCCATAAGCGCTGAAATGTTTTTTCAAAAAGTTAATTGAAATCTTCATAAAATAAAAAAGCCGTGGCAAAAGCCACGGCTTTGAAAATTGGGAAATCTTAACTATTTACCGCCCAAATTTGGATTTGTATCTTTCTCCCTTCTTCCAAGCGGGAAGAAAGCCATACGTCCGGTTAAGAAAGGATCGTTAAACCGCCTCAAATCTTGTAAATACATCCCTTCAAGGAAGAACTCCCTTTTCCTCTCCTCCCTGAGAGTATTTACATCAACCGTTGCTACTGGGGTTAAACCAGCAGCGCTTCTAATAGAATTAATCTCAGCCAAAGCTGCAGTAGTGTTGTTTTGAGATAGGTAATATTCAGCCCTTATTAACGCTGCTTCTTGCCATTTGGCAATTGCAATATCACTTGCGCGTGATGTATATTTAGCTTGCCTCCAATATGGTCTTCCTGCCGTTGGCGGTTGCACAGGGACACGCTGTGGGTCATCAGTAATTTGATGTCTTGGTCCAACAGCGACCTCGGGTCTATCATATGCATAAATGTAAACTAAGTTATTCTCACGGCTGGTATTCTCTGAATAAACAGCGTCAAATCTAAGCCCTGTAAACAATGCTGGGTTAGCAACATCATTATACGCACCAGCTAAATCACCTTTAAATAATTTCGCCCTTGCTCTACCAAGATAAGCGATCGCTTTAACTTGATCCTTATTTAATGTCTGATGCCCATTTTTAAATGTCCTTCCCGCTGGTAAATTATCTACTATACTTATAACCTCTGTGAAATGATTGATCGCTCTGTTATAAATTGAATCCCTTGGCAAAAGCGGACCCCCATCAATTGGCGAACCATTCCACATATCAGCAAGATGAATTAACGCATAACCAGCGTATATATGAGCCATCGCATACTCAATCATTTTTTTAGCGGAATCAACACCTACAATTTGTTTGATTCTTTCGGCTGCATTTTCAGCTACCCACCTTGCTCTTTGTACATACCCATACCAATCTTCCATAGTTGTATTATTGTCTTGCACTTGTCCATCAGCCATCTCTTTAAATGTTGGGAAAGAGCCAATATGAATCAACTCATTGCTCAGTAACCCCGAGCAAATTATAGTCCATTGATACTCAAAGGCGAAATCAGCAGCAACACC
>JAPYWO010000014.1 GCA_028276305.1 Candidatus Thermokryptus sp. | reverse complement strand
CTTGAAAGTCCAGTAGCGTTGAACTCAACCACATGCACACCCGCTGGCATAACCTCATCTTTCAAAACAGCAACACGCTCGCCAAGGACATTGAACACCTCAAGCTTGACTTTTGATTCTCTCGGCAATGCAAATCCTATCTTCGTGGATGGGTTGAATGGGTTAGGATAGTTCTGATACAATTCAAAGGCAACTGGAATCTCTGGCTGAGTAAATTCAACGCCTGTCAATTTACTGATTGAAAGTTGCAGTAAAGCAACGACATATTTTGGATTATGGACACCGTGGCTTTTATCTTCCGTGACATATCTGTAGTTCCAATAAGCTTGTTTTAACCTAACGGAGTCGGGGTCTGTTCTTATCAACTGCCAATCAACTGTCGGTTGTCCTCTTGGTGGTAGAGCCATTGCAAGTTTCTCAACAAGACCATCAACTTCTTTCATGAATGGCTCAATCGTTCCGTCCATATCGTAATCATAGGATGCCATTATATCGTCAAATTTCGTAATCCCGGTATGGCACTTAACACAACCTGTGATGTTATCATATTCCTGACCATCGGGAGCGATATATTTCATTTTCCAAGTATGCATTCCGATTTTATCCCTTGCCACATGACCTGTGTCAGGTGTTGCGGACATATGGCAACCAACGCAGGCATTTTCAACAAGCCGATGTCCGACACTGCTTGGCAAGTTAACTCCCCATGTATAACCATTTTGACCAAGATATACATCGCCGGCACCGGCATGATGCGGACCCCATACAGAACTTAAATTTGTAGTAACATAGGTCAAAGCATTTCTACGATATTTGTGACAGTTGATGCAAATCTTTCCTTTTCCAAGGTCAATTGATGAATAGTTAAATCCATTCGCAAGCGTATCAGCTGTAGTCGGTGCTTGACGCAATTCCATTGAATGCGGGTCGTGGCAAGTTTGGCAAGTTATCGTAGTGTGTTTTATACGGCTGTAACCCGTTGAAATCCTATTGTCAAATTCTTCATTTTTAACGAACGCAACGAAGCCAGCACCATCGTGGCAACGCACACAGACATTAAGATTATACTGCCCTGGTTGAATTGTCGTTGTACCGCTTGAACGGAAGCTATTTGACCAAACAGATTCAGCATGACCTGAATATTCCCACTGCACATAGCGGTTATGTCTCCATGGCTCGTTATGGCATTGTGCACACACTTCCGCGCTCATCGTCTTAGGTTGTGTTCCAGCACCAAAATGATTTGGATTCTTTGGACCGTGGCAATTTTCACAGCCAATCGTTGCAACTAAACTCAACATTTTCTTATCTGTTGTTAAAAGCGAATCAAATAACCCAGCCCTTGGCGGTTTCCATTGGTTCCAATCAAATCCAAGTTGTGTAGCTACATCGTCAAATCCACCGTTATTTGCCATCGTGTTATAACCAGTCGTATGACATCTCCAGCAGTTTGGACCCCAGTAAGGTGCAAGTTGACCGTTCATCCCTCTCTCAAAAATGGTAGCATGTCCAGAAGATACCCACTTGTTGTAAATTTCGGGCGTCACCGACTTATGGCAAGAAGCGCAATTAAACGGCGCTCCGCTGAGGTCTTTCCAATTAACACCAGTGTAATTTGCTGCAATTATCGTGATCGTCGTATCATCAACACCGTTTACAACAAGCTTTACTTGATAAGAGCCAGCCACATCTGGCTTAAATGTGACAAGCTGTTGATTTGTTGCGCTTAATGTTGCATTTGAACCTGTCGGACGCCCAACAATTGACCATTCATAACTTGTAGCGTTTTTAAAAGCAGTATCGCCCGAAACATCATAACCTCTGAGCCAGACAACTGTTCCAGTCCCGACCACTGGCAAACCTGAAGAAACACTATCAAGGTTCATAATCCCCATTCCCTCAAGGACATGTGGGGACATTCCCTCAATTTTGATATACGCCTTTTGGGCAAAAGCAACACCTACCATTAGAAGTAAAAGTCCCAAAATCGTAATTTTATGGCGCATTTTTGCACCTGAAATTTTGTTTTTTATTTGCAAAAGATATTTGTTACAAATTTTGTGCCATGGAAAAATTTTTTAAAATTTTCTAATTTTCATAAATTTCCAGTGACAAATGTGACAAATATGAACAATGGAAATTGCAACCTTTGTCTCAATTTTCAACAAAAAAAGAAGCGTCCCTTCATGAAGAAAACATTGTTTTTGACCTTGCTCCCGGTTCTATTGCTGGCTTGTTCAAGGAATCAAACCGTAAAATTGCCCGAAGAGGTGGAGCGAGGTAGGAAAATTTTTTATGATTCAAATTATGGTTCAACCGGGCTTGCTTGTGCGAACTGCCATGCCGACTTTGACGATGAAAAATATCCCGACGATATAATTAGACCCGGGCATAATCTCATCGGGGTGACGAAGAAAAAGGTAACTTGGTATGGGAGATTTCGTGGTGAAGCACTTGGAGCAACCGCTTATGGTGCTGGGCTTTGCGTAGTTATGTATCAAAGAAAGGATAACATCAAAAATCCCTTTAAAGCCCTTCCGCCAGAGGATGCCTCAGCACTTATAGCCTACTTTGAATTTATAACCGGCGACGCTGAGCCTAAAATTAACGACATTAAACCCATATTGCCCTGGGAAAGTGAAAAGGATAGATCGGCAAAGTTAGAAAGTTTCAAATCTAAAATTTTAAGCTTGGAGGGGAATCCACAAAATGGGGAGATAATTTACGAAAAAGCATGTCAACAATGTCATTCCGAGGAAATCGCAATAGGACCGCCACTTTTTAACATTGAGATTAACCCAGGGAAAATGATTGAACTAATTCGCGCTGGTTCCCCCATGGAAAGCCAAACCATGATGCCTTTCTTCACACCGGATAAGCTGACGGATCAGGACATAGCTGACTTAATTTCGTTCTTGAAGCGTTAAAAAAATTTCCTTTGCTTTTTTTATTTTTCTTCGTCCGCAAATATCGGAAATATTTTTAAACACTTTAAAAATTTGGCTTCTTTTAACCCCGACATTTAAAGCGCCTTTTAAATGCGAACGCAATTGCCTTTCCCAACCCAGCGTCGTTAAAATCGCCACATTTAAAATCTCCCGCTCCCTCAAACTTAACACATCTCTACTTAGAACCTTCCCGTAGCCTTCTATTATCATCCATTGAGCGATCTCCGGATGAAGCGCTTTCATATTTTGAATCAACTTTTCATAATCCTCTTTATAAACCTTGCGACAGGTTTCCACTCCGTTGACATAAAACTTTTCAACATCGTATTCCCTCGCCTTTGCGTTTTTTTGTCTAACTACATCTCTTAAAACTTTGAAGCTTTCTATCACTGCCGGAAACCCAGCGAAAAGATAGCACTGCAAAATTGCTTCTTCAATCCTTCTGACATTTATTTTTCTTTTTAAAGCTCTTTCAATTTCAACGCTTAATTTTTTGAGTTTCCCCGATGAGACAAGTGAGACGATTCGTGTCAAGAATTTCATATCTTGTTTCATGTCAGTAAAAATTGAATTAAAAATAAAAAACCCTGCCTCCTTTCAAGAAGCAGGGCGGACTAAAACCTTTGTCAAAAATTTATTGCTCTTTCAATAGATCAAGTTCATATTGTGCGTTTCTTGCAAGTCGTGGGTCTTTTTTCGCTTCAAGGAAAGCTTTTCTTGCTTCCTCAACTTGACCGAGGCGCTTGTAGGCAATCCCAAGTTCAAAATAAGCGTCGGCATTCGCACCTTTGGGGTTCAATTCTATCGCCTTTTTCGCTGATTCAACCGCTTTATCGTGTTGAGAGAGTTTGTTGTAAACAACGGCGAGCATGACATAAACCTTCGGATAGTCCTGTCTGTAAGTTGTCGCTTTCACAAGAAGATCAAGCGCCTCTTGAAACTTTCCAGCTTGAATCAAAGCGTTGGATTTCCCTATCAACGCTTCAACTATTCCCTTAATCGCAACATCAAGCTTATTGTCATATTCAAGTGCCTTGGTGTAATTCTCAATGGCGCCATCATAATCACCTTGCGTAAGATAAATTCCAGCGATGGCGTTATAAGCTGGAGCAAAATCTTTTTTCAAATTTATTGCCTCTTTGAACGCCTTTATTGCCTCGTCATTTTGCCTGAGCGCTTTTAAGGCAATGCCCTTGTTGTAATAAAATTTTGGGTCTTGATAAAGTTGAAGCGCCTGATCATACTTTTCAATTGCTGCTTTGTAGTTACCGCTTCTCAACAGCGAGTTCCCCTCGTTGAAAAGTTTTCCCGCCTCAACTTCTGGTTTCGTTGAATTTCCTCCCTGGGCTAAAACAAATGAAGAAACCAAAATCAAAACCGCAATGGAAAGCAAAAATTTCTTCATAAATATCGCACCTCCTTAATTTTGATGCATTCGTTTTCGGTAATTATAAAAAAAATTCTGTTAAAAGTCAATAACCAGAGCAGAACTCGTTGAACCAGTCGCACGGATTTGTTAAAAATCGGTTAATAGCCCCGCAATTTACATCATTTTTAAAAATCCGCTTTAATTGAATTTTAACTTTCCTTTCATACTGACTTAATTTCATCCTGCTATATTGCCTGCGGAAGTAAAACAAATTAGTAGGTGAGATATGAAGAAAAAGTTATTATCGCTTTTACTGCTGGCGATTTTAGGTGATTTGCTCGTTTCACAGGTTCAAATCTCGGGCAAGGTTTACGATTTTTCTACTGGGGAACCACTTGCGGGGGTCAACATCTTTCTTCCCGATAAAGAAACCGGTACCTCAACTGGGATTGACGGAAATTTCAAAATTAAAGTTAGCCCTGGGAATGTCAGAATTAGATTTAGCTATATCGGTTATAAGACGCTTGATACATTGTTAAGTGTTAATAAGGACATCATTTTGGAAGTTAGGTTAAAGCCAGATGTTGTTGAGCTCGGTGAGGTTCAAGTTACCGGTTCCGCGATAAGAGATAATTCCTCCATTTTGGGATTTATCGCTGAGAAACAGATAAGCACAAGCATTTTTGATGGATTGAGTTACAGACAGATAAAGATGACAATAGCTACCACTTCAGCTGATTTGATGTCAAAGGTTGTTGGAGTAAGCGTTAAGCAAAACAAATTTGTAAATGTTCGTGGAATTGATGAGAGATATAATGTTGTAACTTTGAATGGGTCTATTTTGCCGGGGACTGAACCAGATAAAAGGTCTTTTGCGTTTGATCTAATTCCAGCTGGTCTTGTTCAAAGTGTTAAGATCGTCAAAACATTCACCCCGGACTTGCCAGGGAGCTCTTCGGGTGGGTTTATTGATATAACGACGCTCTCGTTCCCGGAGTCAACGCTGAATGAATTCGGTTTTTCTCTAAATAGCATACCCGGGATAACATTTAATAGTTTTTCCGTCTACGGAATGGACAAATTGAGTTTGTTTGGGGTTTCAGATGGAAAGATTGGGCTTCCGAGCGATTTCCCATCCGACATTTCTAAGATTCCAGTTGAACAGAGAAATTTGTTTGCGAAAGAGATACCTAACCTGTTGAACAAAAACTCTTTGTATCACCTCCCTGATTTAAGGATGAGTTTCCTTAGAATTGGGAAATTGTTTAAATCTCATCTATCGTATTCAATGGCGGTAAATTATAGGAGGACATCGTTAAAACAGGAACTTGAACTTTATGAATATGAGGGTGATTGGTCTAAAAGGTTTGAATATCAAGGGAACAAGTATGAAAGGGAAGTTCAATTTGGCGGTCTTATTGAACTTCAAGCTAAATTTTCAAATCATACAATTGGATTGAGGGGAATTTCAACGATGATGTTTGAGGATATGTTTTCGCAATTGCGCGGTTTTCAATATACAGATCAAGGGGCTGAGCAAATTCATTTGATGACCGGGGTTGAGAGTCGCAATTTGAACTTCGCTCAAATTTATGGCGAACATAGTTTTGGAGATGTAAACTTGAACTGGAAAGCGAGCTCTTCAACAGTTAGGAATAATCAACCTGATAGTAGACGACTTGTTTACGGGCGCGATATCAGTGATACGGAGTCAAAATTTGTCGTTGTGTTAGGTCCTCAAGCAAACCTGAAAAACGGTGGTATTTTGTTTTCAGATTTGAGAGACGAAGTCAAAGAAATTAGAAGTCAAGTTAAATTCCCAATTTGGAGGTTTAAGTTCACATCTGGTCTTGACCTGTGGCAAACGAAGCGAAATTTTGAGTTTCGGCTCATTGGTGTTGTCGTTAACTTGAATGGATGGACCGACTATAGAATGTATTATCTACCGCCGGACTCAATCTTTATACCCGACAATTTCAGGAGAAATGGATTTTCACTTGACGAGTATAAGAATGGAACTAACAGATATAAGGCAACGGATAGAAATATCGCTTATTATTTAAATTTTGAGCTTCCGTTCAGATTTAAAGCGCAATCAATAAGCTTCGTTTCCGGAGTTAGGGTTGAAAGGGTTAATCAGAAAATATATACGAGGGATTTCGCAGATGTAAGAGATGTGATAATTGAAAAAGATTACATTGATTTTCTACCGTCAGTTTTGGTTAAGTATTCGCCATCGCACTTCGTTAATTTGAAGTTGTCCTACAGCCAAACTATAAACAAGCCGGAATTAAGGGAAATTGCACCATTTTTATACTTTGATTTCTACACTCAAACAAGCGTTAGGGGTGATTCATCACTTCGCAGAGCTGTTTCTTTTAACTATGATTTGAGGTTTGAGATTTTCAGCAAGGGAGAGGATATGCTTTCAGTTGGGGTGTTTAACAAGCACATTAAATCACCGATTGAAAAGGTTGTTGTCTCAGGGAGTGCGCTTGGCTCGGAGAGGACATTTAAGAATGCCAAGTATGCAAGTGTGTACGGGGCTGAAATTGAATTTGTTAAAAATGTTAAGTTTTTGAAGTTCATCGGTAATTTTTCCGTTATCAAGTCGTCAGTTGATGTTGAAGGGACGGAAGGGACAATTGAAAGAAGAGGTAGAAGCCTACAAGGGCAGGCGCCTTATATGGCAAATTTATATGTCGCTTATGAAAAGCCGGATTCAAGGTTTAATTTTGGAGTTTTATTCGGCTTGATAGGTCCGAGGGTTTACGATGTTTCAACGCAGTATCAAGATGACATAATTGAGACCGCAAGATATCAGATTGATTTGAGAATGGGGTTGAAGTTGACAAAAGTTTTAAGCGTCAACTTGACCGGGAAAAATTTGACTGCCACACCGATAGTTTTAAAGCAGGGGAATTACATTTATCGCAAAATATCAACTAACGCAAGTGTTTCTATTGATTTCACAGTTAAACTATAACAAAAACAAAAATCAGGGAGGTAAAAATGAAAATGGCTAAACAACTCACGCGAATCATCGCTGTGGTGTTTGCGCTTGTCTTCTCTCAATTTGATCAATTGTTTTCTCAACCGCCGTCAAATGTCGTCGTCTTGCAGGGAAGGATAACACAGAATATGACGCTTACGGCTGATAAGCAATATCTTTTGCGTGGTTTTGTCACCGTTGAAGATGGTGCTACACTTACGATTGAACCTGGAACGGTAATATATGGAGAAAAAGAGACGAAAGGTTCACTGATAATTAAAAGAGGTGGGAAAATTTACGCAAACGGAACAAAGGAAAGACCGATTGTATTTACAAGTGCTCAGCCAAAGGGTCAAAGAGCAGCTGGGGACTGGGGTGGCGTGATTATACTTGGGAGAGCTCCAATTAATGTCCCAGGTGGAACTGCTGTAATTGAAGGGGGTCTTGGCGATGATGGGATATATGGCGGTGATAACCCGGACGATAGCAGTGGAGTTTTTAGATATGTGAGGATAGAGTTTCCAGGTATAGCTTATGCACCAGATAATGAGATAAACGGATTAACGCTGGGTGGAGTTGGAAGAAAAACTTTAATTGAATATGTCCAAGTCAGTTACTCTGGTGATGATTCATTTGAATGGTTTGGTGGGACTGTCAATGCAAAGTATCTTGTAGCATACAAGGGGCTTGATGATGATTTTGATACTGACTTTGGATATTCAGGGAAGGTTCAATTTGCGCTTGCGATAAGGGACCCGAATATAGCTGATATAAGCGGAAGCAACGGGTTTGAGTCGGATAATGATGGTTCAGGGTCAACCAACACACCAAGGACATCAGCGATTTTCAGCAATGTTACTTTCATTGGACCAATGCCTGATACAAATTTCACTGGATATAATCCAAATTTCAAGCGTGGGGCTCATCTGCGTAGATCAACTCGTTTAAGTTTCTACAATAGTATCATTGCGGGCTGGCCTGTTGGAATTCTTCTTGATGGCTCTAATGTTGTTAATGATGCGAGGAATGATACACTTCAGATAAAAAATGTAGTAATTGCCGGGGTTAAGTCAGCTAACACTGTCACAACAAATGTTTCAGGTTTTGATGCTAAATCGTGGTTTTTATCGGCATCAAATAACAATTTAATTTTGCCAACTGTCGGTGATTTAAAATTGGTTGATCCATTTAATCTTTCAAATCCAAATCCAATCCCCCGTTCAGATTCACCCGTCCTTAACAGGGCAGATTTTACAAATCCAAGATTGAGAGATCCTTTCTTTGTCCCGGTTAATTGGGTTGGAGCATTTGGACCAAACGAAAGTGAAAGATGGGACTTGGGTTGGACAAATTATGACCCACAAAACACTGATTATTCAAAGTTCACAAGTGTTTACGAACGGACATCGGAAGTTCCGAGGGAATTTGAATTGAAGCAAAATTATCCAAATCCCTTCAACCCTGAAACTGTCATAGAGTTTAGCATCCCAATCGCTTCAAAGGTTAAGTTAGCGGTTTATAATTCACTTGGTCAGCTTGTTAGGGAAATTCTGGACGATAATTTGGAGCCAGGCTCGTACAAAGTAAAATTCAACGCAAGTGATTTACCCTCAGGTGTTTATATTTATCGTCTTACGGCTGGTGGTTATGGATTCTCAAGGAAGATGGTTTTGGTGAAGTAAATTTTTGGCGGGGCGTAAGCCCCGCTTTTTTTATTTTTGACCGCTTGCTTTACGCAAGCGGTCCATTATAGCTACACCAAGCCCAACTTCTGGTATCGCCTCCGCATAAATTATCCTAACCCCAATTGAGTCAAGTTTATGTAAAGCGGAAAATAAATTGCTCGCTGCTTCCCGTAGGTCGCCATTCTCGGATAGTATTTCAACATGCTTCGCTTTTATTTCACGGTTGGTTTTTTTGAAGAGTAAGACACCTATATCATCATCCTCTTCAATTTCATCAAGCGAAGAAAAAATTTTTATCGGTGTTCTCGGGGCATAATGTTTGGGAAGTTGACCAGGTGATAAAATTTTATCAGCGCTTTTTTGAATTGTGACTTTACCGATCACTTTTTCAATTTCTTCAATTGGAAGACCGCCTGGGCGCAAAACCGCTGGTTCTTCATCAATTAAAGATAAAACGGTTGATTCAACCCCAATTGGACACTTTCCACCGTCAAGTATCAAGTCAATCTTGTCACCGAGCTGTTTCTCAACATGTTCAGCTGTGGTTGGACTTATGTAACCGAACGGGTTTGCACTTGGGGCGGAAATTGGGGTTTGAGCGTTCTCAATCAAAGCAAGAGCCACAGGATGGGCTGGCATTCTTACGGCAACTGTGGGAAGCCCAGCTGTGACGATGTCAGGGACGATGTTTGACTTTGGTAGGACAAGCGTTAAAGGACCTGGCCAAAATTTTCGGATGAGTTTCTCAGCTCTGTCATCAATTTTTTTTACGATTTTTTCAAGCCATTCAATTTTTGATATATGAACTATAAGCGGGTCAAAACTTGGGCGATTTTTGACTTCAAAAATTTTTGCCACCGCATACGGGTTCAATGCGTCAGCACCTAAACCATACACGGTTTCTGTTGGAAAGGCAACAAGCCCTCCTTTTTTTATGATTGAACCAGCAAGTTTTATATTTTCATCTGTCGCTTTAACTTTCATCGGACAAAAATGCTTAAATTTGTGAAATCTTTTCAATTTTGTGTTTGGTTTTTCGGTTGTTTTTAAATTGATTTTCAATGTGAATATTTGGCACGCATTTTGCAATATAAATTTAACAGAAAAATCGCTTTTTAAAAATAAAAACAAGAGGTGAAAGAGTATGGGAAAAATCGTTGGAATTGACCTTGGGACGACCAACTCTGTCGTAGCAGTAAAATTGGGAAATGATGTCGTCGTTATCCCGACTTCGGAAGGTCCAAGGACTTTGCCTTCGGTTGTAGCATTTACGAAGACAGGGGAACGACTCGTTGGTCATCCCGCAAAACGTCAGGCGATAACAAACCCGGAAAATACAATTTACTCAATCAAGCGTTTTATGGGAAGATTTTATGACGAGGTGATTGAGGAAGCGAGGAGAGTTCCATATAAGGTCGTTCGTGGTCCAAACAATACTGCAAGGGTTCAGATTGGCGATA
>JAPYWO010000013.1 GCA_028276305.1 Candidatus Thermokryptus sp. | reverse complement strand
GATATGGAAAGATAATTTTAATGTGCGATGCTGATGTTGATGGAAGCCATATAAGGACGCTTCTTTTGACATTTTTCTATCGCTATATGAGAGAATTGATTGAAGCCGGGAGGGTTTACATAGCCCAGCCACCTCTTTATAAGATAAAAAAGGGAAAACTTGAATTTTACGCATACAGTGACGAGGAAAGGGATCAGATAATTGAGAGATTAAAGCAAGAAAAGGAACCCGGGGAGATAACCGTTACGAGATTTAAAGGTCTTGGTGAGATGAACCCGGAGCAATTGTGGGAGACGACGATGGACCCGGAGAAAAGAACACTGCTTCAGGTCACAATTGAAAACGCAGCTGAGGCGGATAGAATTTTCTCAATCCTTATGGGAAGTGATGTTGAGCCGAGGAAAAAATTCATTGAGAAGAACGCGAAGTTTGTCAGAAACCTTGACATTTAAAACAAAAATTTTAGAAGCTGATGGCGACAATTCAAGAGAAAATTCAACCTGTTGAGATTGAGGAGGAGATAAAGTACTCATATCTTGATTATGCCATGTCTGTTATCGTATCGCGGGCTTTGCCCGATGTCCGCGATGGTTTAAAGCCAGTACAAAGGCGAGTTCTTTACACGATGTACGAGCTCGGTCTTTTACACAATAGACCTTACAAGAAGTGCGCAAGGATAGTTGGAGAAACGCTTGGTAAATATCACCCGCATGGTGATGCAGCTGTATATGACACGCTTGTCCGTCTTGCACAGGACTTCACAATGCGCTATCCCCTTGTTGATGGTCAAGGAAACTTCGGCTCAATTGATGGCGATTCACCAGCTGCGATGCGATACACCGAGGCAAGGTTATCAGCCATAGCCGAGGAGATGCTTCAAGATATTGAAAAAAACACGGTTGATTTCAGACCAAATTTTGATGAAACTCTTAAAGAACCCGAAGTCCTCCCGACAATTTTACCAAATCTCCTCGTCAATGGCTCAAGCGGTATAGCCGTTGGAATGGCGACGAACATCCCACCGCACAACTTAAACGAAATCGTTGACGGTCTTATAGCACTTTTAAAAAATCCCGACCTCCCTGTTGAGAAATTGATGAAATATGTCAAAGGACCCGACTTCCCAACCGGTGGTATAATAGTTGGGCTCTCGGGGATAAAAGAAGCATACACAACTGGGAAAGGCAGGATAATAGTCCGCGCAAAGGCGAGCATTGAAAATTACAAAGGACGCTCAAGGATTGTGATAACCGAGATTCCGTATCAGGTAAATAAGGCGTCTTTGATTGAGAAGATAGCCGAGCTCGTTCAAGAAAGAAAAATAGAAGACATATCAGACATAAGGGATGAATCAGATAAAGACGGGATGAGAATTGTGATTGAACTGAGAAGGGATGCTCAACCGGAAGTTGTCCTTAACAATCTTTACAAGCACACGAATTTGCAAACGACCTTTGGTGTCATAATGCTTGCGCTTGTCAATGGCGTGCCGAAGATTTTGAACTTGAAGGAAATGATGAATGAGTTTATAAACTTCAGATTGAATGTGATTGTAAGAAGGACGAAGTTTGAGCTTGATGATGCGGAAAAAAGAGCACACATACTTGAGGGTCTTAAGATAGCCCTTGACAACATAGATGAAATAGTTGAACTTATAAAGAAGTCAAAAGACCCGGAGACGGCAAAGGTAAATCTTATGAAAAAATTTAAACTTTCGGAGATTCAAGCCAAGGCGATACTTGATATGAGATTACAGCGTTTGACAGGGCTTGAAAGAAGCAAAGTTGAAAGTGAATATAAAGAGACGATCAAATTGATTGAGAAATTGAAAAGCATTTTAAGAAGCAAGGAGTTGCAGAAAGAGTTGATACACGAGGAGCTATTGAAGTTGAAGGAGAAATATGGGGATGAAAGGAGGACATTGATAATAGAGGGCGAAGAGGACTTCAGCGTTGAGGATTTGATAGCTGAGGAGGATGTTGTCATAACAATTACTCACAATGGTTTTATCAAGCGTTATCCCGTGAGCGGTTATAGAAGGCAAAACAGGGGCGGGAAAGGGATAACTGCTGCTGTGACGAAAGATGATGATTTCATTGAGCATATGTTTGTCGCTTCAACTCATCACTATATAATTTTCTTCACTGACAAGGGCAAGGCATATTCGCTCAAAGTTCATGAAATTCCAGAGGGAAGCAGAGCATCAAGAGGTCGTTCAATATCACATTTGATAAAAAAAGACGCGGATGAAAAGATAACCGCGTTCGTTGCGGTTAAAGAATTTAGCGAAAATCTTTTCGTCACGATGGTCACAAAAATGGGGCTTGTTAAAAAGGTCCCGCTGATGGAGTTCGCAACCACAAGAAAAACCGGGTTGATAGCTATAACATTAAACCGAGGTGATCGCCTTGTTGATGCTCGGCTTACCGATGGCGGGCAGGATTTGATAATAGGAACAAAGAAAGGGATGGCGATAAGATTCAATGAAAAAGATATAAGACCAATGGGCAGACAAGCTGCGGGTGTGAGAGGGATTAAACTTGAAAAAGATGATGAAGTGATCGGGATGATAGCTGTTAAAAGATCCGGGACGACTATCCTTGTTGTCACTGAAAAGGGCTTTGGAAAGAGAAGCGACCTCAACGATTACAGAATCACGCACAGAGGTGGGAAAGGAATAATAACTGTAAAGGTCAATGATAAGACAGGTGATATGGTGGCTATAAAAGAAGTCCTTGATAACGACGATGTGATGATCGTAACGACAAAGGGTTATCTTATAAGGCAACACATCAAGGATATAAAAATTATGAGCAGGCAGGCACAAGGTGTGAAGCTTATAAAGTTGAACCACGGTGATACGATCGCATCTGTTGCAAGTGTCGTGACTGAGGAAGAGGAGGAATGATTTTTAAATTTCAAATTTTCAATTTAACTTCAAATCGGAAACAAAAATTAATCAGGTGATGCAAAAGTGAAGAAGAACAGATGGAAAATCGTCCTGATTTTAATTTCAATCGCTGGGGCGCTCTGGTATCTTTACCCAACTTACAAAGACATAAACTATCAGAAAAAATTATCCCAGCTAAGGGGTGAGGATAGTTTAAGGTTTGTGCAGGAACATCTTGACGATATCCAAAAAGTTAGACAGAAGAGGATAAAACTTGGGCTTGACCTTCAGGGCGGTATGTATGTCTCGCTTGAGGTTGACATCGTTAAGATGCTTGATAACCTCGCAAAGAATAAAGACGAAACATTTAGGCAAATTCTTAGCGAAGTTAGAAAAGAAGCTTTAACTTCGCAAGAACCGGTGACATCAATTTTATTAAGGAAGTTCCAGGAGAAAGGAATAAGATTGAGTAGATATTACGGGGACATAAGGCAGAGCGATTCCGAGATAATAGCTGAACTTGAAAAACAAGCGGAAGAGGCGATTGACAGAGCGCTTGAAGTTATAAGGAACAGAGTTGATAAATACGGAGTAGCTGAACCGTCAATTCAAAAACAGGGGAACAACAGAATTGTTGTTGAGCTCCCGGGTGTAAAAAATCGTGAAGAGGTAAGACAGCTTTTGCAAAGCACCGCCGTTCTTGAATTCAAACTTTTAAAACCAGCTGACATCGCTATTAAGGTAATGCAATCAATTGACAATTACCTCGCTGGTAAAGGTGCCGTTGATACGGTTGATACAGCCAAGGTAGCTAAAACGCGGGACACAACAAAAACAATATCTGCTGAACTCGGTGCTGATACGAGCGCAGGTTTAAGCGAGTTTGAAAAATTCAAAAAGGAGCATCCGTTTTTCGCATATGTCAGAGTTGATGAAAGAACTGGAATTGGATTTGTGATGGCAAGGGATAAAAAGATGGTTGACTTTATCTTATCCCGCCCAGATGTTAAAAATTTAATCCCGCCCGATTTTGAATTTGTATGGTCAGCAAAGCCATTCACAGCCCAGGATGGAAATCAATACTATAATCTCCTCGCTGTAAAGAAAGAGCCCGAGATAACGGGGAAGGTCATAACAGAAGCAAGAGCTACAATTGATCCCGACAACAACTCTCCAATTGTCATAATGAGGATGAACAGCGAGGGAGCTCGTGAATGGGCGAGAATCACCGGGGCGAACATAAACAAACACATAGCCATAATCCTGGATGGAACTGCATACTCATGGCCAGTGGTCAGAACCAAAATCGTGGGCGGAAGCTCACAAATTGAGGGGCTTGATTCTCCCGAAGAGGCAAAACTTCTTGAAGTCGTCCTTAAAGCCGGAGCTTTGCCCGCACCGCTTGAAATAATTGAAGAAAGAAATGTCGGACCTTCACTTGGCGAGGACTCAATTCAAAAAGGTTTGAAGTCAGCATACCTTGCTTTTATCGTCATAGCATTGTTTATGATCGTATATTATTCAACCGGTGGAATTGTTGCTGACCTTGCACTTGTTTTAAACATCGCGTTTATACTCGCCGTCCTTGCCGGATTTAACGCAACATTGACGCTTCCCGGAATAGCAGGAATAATCCTGACGATAGGAGTTGCTGTTGATGCAAATGTCCTCATCTATGAGAGAATTCGTGAGGAGCTCGCCATAGGTAGAACCCTTAGATCAGCAATTGATGAAGGATATTCAAAAGCGTTTAGTGCGATTTTTGACTCAAATATAACTACATTTTTAACAGCGCTAATACTCTACAATTTTGGCTCAGGACCTATTCAGGGATTTGCTCTAACGCTGATGATCGGAGTCATTGCAAACCTTTTCAGCGCCGTTTTTATAACGAAGGTTATTTACGATATTGTCGCAGATAAATATCCAACCGTGGTAAAATTCGGTTAAATTAAAAACAATTCTCAGAGAGGTTGAAAGATGAGATTTATAGGGAAAACAAACATAAAGTTCATTGAGAAAAGGAAAATCTGGTATTTTGTCTCGCTTACCGTCATACTTGTTGGTTTGCTCTCTCTATTTTTGCGTGGAATCCCACTTGGAATTGATTTTCTTGGCGGGACTGAGGTCATAGTTCGCTTTGAAAAACCGGTGGCAATTGGAGATGTGCGAAGCGCAATTGCACAAATAGGACTCGCTAAAAGCGAAATAAAGACCTATGGAACGCACAATGAAATACTCATCCGAACATCTGAGCAAGCGGAAGGCACAAAAATGGGCGAGATGATTTTATCAGCCCTGCAATCAAAGTTCCCGGACAACAAGATAACAATTTTGAACGAGGAAAAAGTTGGACCAAGGATTGGTGCGGAACTTAGGAGAAAAGCTTTTTACACAGTGTTGTTCTCACTGATAGCAATGCTTATTTACATCGGGTTGAGATTCAAGCCAATCTATGGTCTCGGTGCTGTTATAGCTTTGTTCCATGATGTTCTCGTAACGCTTGGCTTTTGCTCAATTTTCAGTGCCGTACCGTATTTTAACATTGAGATGAATCAATCGCTCCTTGCTGCTTTCTTGACGCTTGTCGGTTTATCGGTCAATGACACAGTTGTCGTCTTTGACAGGATAAGGGAAAACCTCAAGCTCCACAAGGCGCTTGATTTTATATCCATCGTGAACAAAAGTATAAATGAGACATTGAGCAGGACGATCATCACATCCGGAACCGTAATAGTTGTGCTTTTAATTTTGCTCTTTGTTGGGAGCGAGGTCACCCGCGGTTTTGCGTTCGCGCTGACAATCGGTATGATAACTGGAACATATTCGTCAATTTATATCGCAAGCGCAATAGTAGTTGACTTCACTTTATCAAGGCAAAGGAAAGCCGAAAAAGAGAAACTTCTAAAGAAACAACCCGTATCAGCCAAATAAAAAAGGAAATTTCATGCGACTTAAAACGAAAGAATTAAACGATGTAGTTGTGATTGAAGTTAAAGGCAATATGATGGGTGGACCCGACTCTCAAAAATTCAGAGACCTCCTCCATAAACTCGTTGATGAAGGAAAGAACAAAGTTGTCGTTGACCTTAAAAATGTGAAATTCATAAACAGCGCTGGGCTTGGAACTTTGATAAGCGGTCTTACCACTATGCGAAATGCCGGCGGTGATTTGAAAATCGCGAACCCAACTGAAAAAATTGAATCGTTACTTATGATCACGAGATTGATAAAAGTTTTTGAGAGTTATAGTTCTGTTGATGAAGCGGTTGAAAGTTTCAATAAACGCTCAAAGAAAAGATAATCTCTGAAAAATGTCATTTAAAATCCCTGACGGCGCCGTTTGGGTCATCCTCGGCGCCCAGTGGGGTGATGAGGGAAAAGGGAAAATAGTTGACCTTCTGAGTGAAAACGCAGACATAGTCGTAAGATATCAAGGCGGAGCAAACGCCGGGCATACCGTTTCATTTGATGGAAAAACATATATCCTACATTTGCTCCCATCGGGAATTTTCCATCAAAATGTAACCTGCGTGATCGGTAACGGGGTTGTAATTGACCCAATCGCTTTAATGGATGAAATTGAAATGGTTAAGTCGGCTGGCGTTGATATAAAAGGACGTCTTCTAATAAGTCACAACGCCCATCTGATAATGCCTTATCATAAGCTTCTTGATAAAATTTACGATCAAGGAGAAGACAAAATCGGAACAACAGGAAGAGGGATAGGTCCTGCTTATGTTGATAAATATGCAAGGGTTGGTATAAAAGTCGTTGATCTTCTTGACAGGGAAATCTTGTGTAGAAAGCTAAGGAAAAACATTGAAGCTAAGAACGAAATCCTTGAGAAAATTTACGGTGCAACAAAGCTTGATGTTGAAAAAATTATTGACGAATACATTGAATTTGACAAGAAAATTGACGAGTTCGTCACCGATACAGCGTTGTATCTAAACAACGCTATAAAAGAGAAAAAGAAAATTTTACTTGAAGGGGCTCAAGGCGCTCTTCTTGACATTGATCACGGGACATATCCATTCGTCACATCTTCAAATCCAACGGCTGGCGGTGCTTCAACTGGTTCTGGAATTCCGCCGACGAAAATTAACGGAGTTATAGGAGTTATAAAAGCATACACAACACGGGTTGGCGAAGGACCATTCCCGACGGAATTGAAAGATGAGATCGGCGATTACATAAGAGAAAAAGGGGTTGAATTTGGTGCTACAACTGGAAGACCGAGAAGATGCGGATGGCTTGACCTTGTAAGCTTAAGATATTCAATCATGATAAACGGCATTGATAAACTCGCCTTGACAAAAATTGATGTCTTAAGTGAGCTTGACGAAATTAAAATCTGCGTCTCTTATGAAATCAATGGGAAGAAACTAAAAAGCTTTCCTACAAATCCCGAAGCTCTCTCAAAGGTCACACCGATATATGAAACATTGAAAGGTTGGAAAAAAGACCTTTCAAATATAAGCTCCTATTCGGAATTGCCAGCCGAGGCGAAAGAGTTCGTTGAAGCGATAGAGCTTTTCACAGGGGTTGAAATCTCAATAATATCCATCGGGGCAGATAGAAAACAAACGATTCTGAAATGACAAAGGCGGTAAATATAAAAAGGGCGTTGATTTTGCTCGGGGTAACGATGGCGCTTGCAATTTTATATTACACGAATATAATCGTCAAAAACCTTGAAATAAGGGAAAGACAAATAGCAAACCTCTACGCAAAATCAATTGAATACATAGCAACTTCCCCAGGGACATCGGAGTACACTTTCATCTTTGATCAAATAATTCTCGCTATTGATTTCCCTGTAATCGTAACGGATCGGGAAAAAAATCCCCTCTTTTACAGAAATGTTGAAATTGACACGACGCTCTCAACTGCAGAGAGAGACAAGATATTACGCCGAGAGATTGAGAAAATGGCAAAGGCATTTGAGCCGATAAAAATATCCTACGGGGATACTTTGGTTTTGAACTATGTTTTTTACGGGAATTCAAAACTTGTTGAACAACTGAAAATTTTGCCATACATAATTTTCATAACCGCTGGGCTTTTCATCTTGATAGGATACTTAAGCTTTAGTTACATCAAGAAAACCGAACAGAGCAATATATGGGTTGGGCTTGCTCGTGAAACCGCACATCAGCTTGGGACACCTCTTTCAAGTATATATGGTTGGCTTGAAATTTTGAGGACAAAGATTGATAACGGAGAGGATGTAACAGATGTGATCCACGAAATTGAAAACGACCTTGAAAAACTTAACAAGATAACGCAAAGATTCTCAAAAATAGGTTCAAAACCGGAGTTCGTTGAGGAAAAAGTTGCTGATATAATAAATTCAGTCATCAGATATTTTGAGAAAAGAATCCCTCAAACCGGGAAAAAGATAACGATATCAGTCAAAGGTGATACCTCCGCAAAGGCGTTCGTAAACAGAGAGCTTTTTGAGTGGGTAATAGAAAATCTCCTAAAAAATGCACTTGACGCCATTGAAAACGCCGAGGGGAAAATTGAGTTCAAAATTCAGGAGAAAAAGAATCTCGTCTTGATTGATGTTTCGGATACCGGCAAGGGGATAAATATGAAATACAGGAAGGACATCTTCAGACCTGGCTACACGACGAAAAAACGCGGTTGGGGACTTGGGCTTAGCTTATCAAAGAGAATAATTGAGGTCTACCACAACGGGAAACTTTTCCTAAAGGAAAGTAAAATCGGGAAGGGCTCAACATTTAGAATAATCTTGAGAAAGCAAGGATGAAATACGAGAAGATAAAATCAAAAATTGACCGTTTGATAAAGGGTAGGAATTTTTCGAGGAAGTTATTTTACGCGGGCTTAAACCTTGTTCTTTTAAGGGCTTGGCATGTGAGGAGAGAGATAAAAAACTTTTTCAAATCAAGAGACGGACAAACCAATGTGCTTGACGCTGGATGTGGATTTGGACAGTATTCTTACTTCATTGCGAAAAAATTTAGAAATTCAAATGTTATCGGCGTTGACATAAACGAAGAGAGAATCAAGGAGAGCGAAAAATTTGCACGGGAGGAGGGGATTGAGAATTTAAAATTTGACATAGCCGATCTTGAAAACTTAAACTATGAAGAGAGCTTTGACCTCATACTTGCGGTTGATGTTTTAGAACATATTGAAAACGATGTTAAAGTCTTGAAAAATTTTTACAGAGCGTTAAAAAAAGATGGACTTTTGATAATAAGCACCCCATCATCTCTTGGTGGCTCGGATGTGCACTCGGACGAGGACGCAAGTTTCATTGAAGAACACATAAGACACGGATATAGCCAAGACGAAATAAAATCAAAACTTGAAGAAGCTGGCTTTGAGGATATCACATTTAAATATACCTACGGCAAATTTGGAAGTTTATCTTGGAAATTAATGATCAAGTTTCCAATCCTTCTGCTTGGGAAAAGCTTCATTTTCGTGGTTCTACTTCCACTCTATTATCTTTTTGTTTTGATGCCGGGATTCTTGCTTATGTGGCTTGATGGAAGGGTTGAAAATAAGAGCGGGACTGGGCTTCTCGTGAAAGCAAGAAAATAGATCAAATTCGTCCAAACCTTTTATCAAGTTCATCAATTGAAATTTTGATTATCACAGGTCTACCGTGGGGACAAACATAAGGATTTTTCGTCAGGAAAAGTTGATCTATTAAAGTTCGCATTTCCTCAGGTGTCAGCTTATCACCGGCTTTGATTGCAGATTTGCAAGCGAATGCCTTTGCAAGGTTTTCCCTCGCACTTATGTTCGGTTCAATGTTAGCATTTTCTTTGTATTGTTCAATTATCTCAATGAAAACTTCTTTCTCTTTTCCCTGTTTTATTTCTGGCGGGACACCGTAAAGTATAACGGTGTTTTTCCCGAAAAGCCTTAGATCAAACCCCAAGTTCTCAAAGTAATCTTTAAGTTCCTTCACGATAGACATATCCGCCGGCGTAAGCTCAATCGTTTGAGGGAAGAGCAATTGCTGTGTAAATGGTGAATTTGAATTCAAACTATCAAGCGCCCTCTCGTACAATACCCTTTCGTGCGCGACATGTTGATCAATTATCATAAGTCCCGTTTTAATTTGAGCGATTATGTATTTGTTATGAACTTGCATAAATGTAATCGTCTCGTCCCCACTTCCCTCACTTGAAGCGTAAAAAACCGATTTAACCCCTGCGGAAATTTTCTCAACCATATCGGAGTCAATTTTAACCTTCTGACTCGTTTCAGCTTCTGGGAAAGATGAGGTGATGAAATCCAAGCTGTATTGTTGCTCCTTTTGAATTTTCTCCTTTATCGGCTCAACCAGATTTATCAATTTGCTTTTTATCTCAGATAAGTCCGTTGACGGACGAATTTTTATATCACCGCTTGGTTCAATTGTAAGCTCTGGGATCAAGCTAAACTTTGAAAGCGAATGCTTAACCACAGCGCGGACGAAATTGTAAACCCCGGTCTCATCATCAAATTTTACCTCAAGCTTTGATGGATGCACATTGACATCAACTCTTCTTGGGTCAATTGAAATCATCAAAATAAACGATGGGAAGTTCCCTTTGTCAACCAAGTGTTCATATGCGTTAAAAACAGCGTGGTTTATTGAGCGATTGATAATGTATCGCCGATTCAGGAATATAAATTGCATTGACTTTGATTTCCTTGAAAACTCCGGTTTGCTTGTATACCCGTAT
>JAPYWO010000055.1 GCA_028276305.1 Candidatus Thermokryptus sp. | reverse complement strand
CTCGGGTAAAAAACTTGTTTAACCATTTTACTTTCTTGTGTTGTGTTAAGTTGATAAGGACCGCGAAATCTGGCTGAGGGGAAAATAAGCGTTGTCCCAAGTGAAAGATTTGTCCCTTTCAAATAAGATAAACCAGCGGGATTGTAAAAGATGCTTATCGGGGCATACGATGTAACAAATGCCCCAGCCATACCGGTGGCTCTTGCGCCGTGTTCGTTAATTTGAAAGCCACCTGAAAATACCAAAGTTGGTAAAACTAAAGATAAAACAGCAAGGGTTAAAATAAATCGCATATTTCCTCCATTTTTTGTTTAGTTTGAAGAAATTTTCAACAGTTCTGCTCCCTTCTCAACCGCTTCACCTTCATTGACAAGTATTGCTTCAATCGTCCCCTCAACATCACTTCTGATTTCGTTTTCCATCTTCATTGCCTCAAGAATTAAGAGCTTGTCCCCAACTTTAATTTTCATCCCGGGCTTGACGAGAATCTTGGTTATAAGCCCGGGCATAGGTGATTTCAAGATTTTCTCGCTTTTTTCTTTATCAAGGTAGGTGCTTCGGTAGGAATCTATCAACTCTTGAAATTTGTTCAAGACCCTACACTCATAATCGGAAATTGAATCAACCAAATTGATCGTTTCCCCATCAAAACTAAAACTGAAATTAAATACTTTGCCATCTATTGAAAGGGTTATCTCATTTTTTGACAGGTTTAAAATCTCAACCTTAAACTTTTTCCCCCCTATTTCCGCCTCAAACTTCCCTTGTTCCCTTTTCTGCAAATCAACATCAAAACTTAAATCATTAACAATTACCTTCATTCGCTTCTCAACTTGTATTTTACGATTTAAATATAACTCAAAAAAATCACTATGTCAAGTGTGCTCTGCGTCACACCCAAACTCTTGACTTTTTCAGAAAATCTTTTTAAGGTTTAGTAAATTTTAATAAAAAACAAAGCAAAGGTTAATGCCATGACTAACCATAGAACAAACCACAGCATAAAAGCATTTGTTTCTCTTGTTTTTGTTTTAATTATAATTAATTTTTCCCTTTCACAAGGCCCCCCACCAGAATGGATTATTTATAACACTTCAAATTCTGGCTTGCCTGATAACGATGTTAGGGCAATAGCCATAGATGGACAAGGAAACAAATGGATTGGAACAACTGATGGGCTTGCAAAGTTTGATGATGTGAATTGGACAGTTTATAACACTTCAAATTCTGGTTTGCCTAATAACGATGTTTTTGCAATAGCCATAGATGGACAAGGGAACAAATGGATTGGAACATATGGTGGAGGTGTTGCAAAGTTTGATGGATCAAGTTGGACTGTTTATAACACTTCAAATTCTGGCTTGACTTCTAACTATGTTTATGCAATAGCTATAGATGGACAAGGAAATAAATGGATTGGAACAAGTAGAGGGCTTGCAAAGTTTGATGATGTGAGTTGGACTGTTTATAACACTTCAAATTCTGGCTTGCCCGGTAATTGGGTTCTTGCAATAGCCATAGATGGAGGGGGGAACAAATGGATTGGAACAGGTGGTGGAGGGCTTGCAAAGTTTGATGGAACAAATTGGACTGTTTATAAACACAGGAATTCTCTCTTGCCTTCCGACACTGTTTATGCAATAGCCATAGATGGAGTGGGGAACATATGGATTGGGACTCTGAATGGGGGTCTTGCTAAGTTTGATGGTGTGAAGAATTGGATTGTTTATGATACTTCAAACTCTGGCTTGCCTTATAACTGGGTTACTGCAATAGCCATAGATGGAGGGGGGAACAAATGGATTGGAACAAGAGGTAGAGGGCTTGCAAAGTTTGATGGTGTGAATTGGACTGTCTATAACTTTTCAAATTCTGGATTGCCTGATAACTATGTTTTTGCAATAGCAATAGATGGATGGGAGAACAAGTGGATTGGAACTGTATTTGGAGGGCTTGCTGTATATCGTGAAGGCGGAGTTATAATCCCTATTTATCCCAAAATCATTTCAATTCGCGATGTCCCAAACGACCAGGGCGGAAAAGTATTGATAAGATGGGTCGCCTCATCACTTGATACAAATGTTAACGAACTAACCCATTATACTATATGGAGGGCACTCCCTCAACCACAAACGAAATTTAACCAACCGAATAAATCATATAGGATCAGAAAATTTAATGGAATAACTTACTTTTGGGAAAACATCGGAAGTCAACCAGCTCATAAACTGCAATACTATGCCTTCACAGCTCAAACTCTCTATGACTCAATGTCAACAACCGATGGGAAACATTACTTCTTTATTTCAGCCCATACATATGACCCGAATGTATTTTACGACTCTTTTGTAGACAGTGGATATTCTGTTGATAACCTCGCACCTTTGCCCCCAAGAAGAGTTGCTAGTAGATATGAAAATGGCGCTGTATTATTGACCTGGGACCACAACAGCGAAACAGACCTAAGAGGTTATTTAATCTATCGCAGTGATAAATCCGGAATAGATATTTATAAAACAGGACCAATTGCAACTACAAGGGATAGTTTTTACATAGATAGAAGTTTTCCGACAAGCGGACGCGTATATTATGTTGTCGCTGCTCAAGATATCCACGATAATATAAGCAGTAACAACAGCGAAGTTGAAATAATTATAACCTCTGTCTCTTATGAAAACGAAATACCAAAATCATTTATCCTTTATCAAAACTATCCAAACCCGTTCAACCCAGCTACAACAATTGAATTTGACATACCAGAAAGAACGCAGGTTAAGTTAATCATTCACGACGCCCTCGGTTATGAGATAAAGGTCTTGTTGGACAAAGACCTTGAACCTGGGAAATATAAACTCAACTTTGACGCAAGGGATTTACCAAGCGGTGTCTATTTATATACTTTGAAAACACCAAAATTCAGAAAAACAAACAAAATGCTTTTAATTAAGTGAATTCTCTTAAGTTTTCTCTCCCCTTGCGGGAGAGAATTAAAGTGAGGGGTGTTGTTAATTCTTTTTCACCCCCACCTCAATCCTCCCCCGTCAATGGGGAGGAAGCTTTTGAAGAAATTCTTTTAACTTTTTCTCCACTTGTATGAGAGAATAGAAGTGAGGGATGTTAATTTTTTATTGACTTGACTTTTACCTAAAATTATATTAACTTTGAATTGAAAATAAAAAGGTCAAACGCAATGAAGAAAGCACTTTTTTTAATTCTCGCACTTGCCTTTGCTATTTCAATGGCTGGGACTGTGGTTGAATACTTCACAGCGCAAAGCCAAAATGATAATGTCGTAATTCGCTGGAAAACATCCGATGAAACAGGGGTTCAAAAATTCGTCCTTGAAAGAGGCGTAAATCAATCAAGTGAATTTGCAAAACTTGCTGAAATTCCACCAAAGGGTAGCAACTCAATCTACGAATATATTGACGCATCCGCCTTTAAACAGACAGATAACATCTACTTTTACCGACTCCAAGTCGTAACGAACAATGGCCCTTTTTATGTCGGTCCGATAACGGTGCTTCATAAGGTCTCAAGCGTAAAGAGAACTTGGGGAAGCATCAAAGCGATGTTTAGATAATCACGCAGAGCTTTTTGAATTTAAAATTTTCATTTCTTAATTTAATCCCGACCTCGTGTCGGGATTTTTTGTTAATAAACGAATTTGAAAAATGCTTAAAATAAATAAACCGATAGTTCTTGCATCCGCTTCACCAAGAAGACAAATCCTTTTAAAACAAATCGGGCTTAAATTTACTGTCCACCCAAGCGGTGTTGACGAGGACTCAATACAATCAAACTCACCCGCAGATCATGTCCTGACCCTATCAAAGAAAAAAGCAATGGAAGTTGCGAAAAACTATAACGACGCAATTGTAATATCAGCCGATACAATAGTCGTCCTTGACGGTGAAATAATAAATAAACCGAGGGACTCAAACGAAGCGATACAAATGCTGAAAAAACTCTCCGGAAAAACGCACCAAGTATATACTGGCTTTACAATACTTGACACCAAAACTGGGAAATTCATCTGTGACTTTGAAGTTACAGAAGTTAAATTCAGGGAGCTAAGCGAAGAAGAGATAAAGGAATATGTTGCAACTGGCTCACCACTTGATAAAGCCGGGGCATACGGAATTCAAGATGATTACGGCGCCGTCTTCGTCGAGAGAATAAACGGATGCTTCTACAATGTAGTCGGTTTCCCATTGACGAAGTTTTACCTTAGAATGAAAGAATTTCTCGCCGATGATTGAAAACCTCCACAAAAAAATACTTGCATCAATCTTCGTCGGCATACTGATACTTGCCATCTTATCCTTCTATGCGAATGTCGGTGACTTAATCAACGCAATTAAAAACTTCAATTGGCTCCTCATCGCTCCAATTTTATCTCTTTCAATTCTGAATTATTTAATTCGCTTTGCGAGATGGGAATTTTATCTGAAGAAACTCGGTATAAAAATTTCAACCTTCAAAAGTTTAATCGTCTTCATAAGCGGTTTAACTATGTCCGTCACCCCCGGGAAAATTGGGGAAGCGTTAAAATCATACTTGTTGAAGTTAACGGATAATGTTCAAATATCACGCTCTGCCCCGATCGTCATAGCTGAAAGATTAACCGACTTTTTAGCGCTTCTTCTGCTTGCACTCTTTGGCGCTTTTTATTTCAACTACGGCAAGGGGGTAATTGCCGGCGTCGGAATTACTCTTATCGCCGGGACACTCGCTGTAAGTAAGAGGGAATTTTTCAACTTTATTTTGAATCGGACAAAAAAACTAACAGGTGTCAATCTCTCTCAAAAAATTAACACAGCGTACGACAGCATAGTTGAACTTCTAAAAATTAAAACTTTGATCCCAACCGTCCTTATTTCAACACTGTCATGGTTTTCTGAGTGTATCGGGTTTTACTTAACGGTAAAGGCATATCTTGGCGATTTTTCGCTAAACCTTGCCACATTTATTTATTCTTTTTCAACAATCGCTGGCGCTATATCAATGCTCCCCGGTGGTCTTGGGCTTACGGAAGGAAGCATGACGGGATTACTCATCATAAATAAAGTTCAGAAGGAAACAGCGGTAGCTGTCACCATCATAATAAGATTTGCGACGCTTTGGTTTGCCGTGGGTCTTGGGTTAATAGCACTCTACATTTTTCAAAAAAGATTTGAAAACTTTAAAAATGAAAACAAAAGTTAAAGAAAGCGCTCTCCACATAAAAAATCTAATCGGCGATTTCAATCCAGAGATAGCAATAATCCTTGGCTCAGGGCTGGGTGAACTTGCCGAAGAATTTGAAAATAAGATAAAAATCAAAACCGAAGAAATCCCAAACTACCCCCGACCAACCGTTGAAGGTCACGCTGGAAATCTCGTCTTCGGGAAATTGAACGATGTCCGTGTTTTGGGATTTCAAGGAAGGATTCATTTTTACGAGTCCGGTGAGATAGAAAATGTAATCTACCCGGTGCTCGTCGCAAATGAACTCGGCGTGAAAATTCTAATTGTGACAAATGCAGCCGGTGGATTGAACAAAAACTTTAAACCAGGTGACCTTATGGTCATAGCTGATCACATAAACTTTATGTTCTTAAATCCACTCTTAATCTTCCCACAAAATTTAAAAAGGATGAATCACCCGGCATACGACGAGAGATTGAAAAAAATCGCAATTGAAACTGGGATTGAACTCGGGATATCAATTCGTGAGGGGATTTACTGTGGAGTCAGAGGTCCAAATTATGAAACACCAGCCGAAGTTGAAATGTTAAGAAAAATCGGTTGCGACGCTGTCGGCATGTCAACTGTCCCCGAAGTCATAACCGCAAATTTCCTCGGGATGAGAGTCCTTGGAATATCCTGCATCACAAACTATGCAGCTGGCATAAGCAAAAACAAACTCTCACACGAGGAAGTCACAGCTGTAGCAAGCAAGGTCAAAGACGAATTCTCGCTTTTAATCAAAGAGGTGATTAAAAAAATAAAACAAATCGGCATTTGAGATGAAAATTTATGTGGTGTTGCTCTTTACGGTCTTACTTGTCGGTTGTAGCACTTACCAAAACCAAAAATTAAACGGCTTGGAAGAATCGGAAGCGATTGACCTTTCCGGGAAATGGTTATTTAGAATAGGTGATGATGAAAAATACAGTGAGCCCAAACTTGACGAATTCGGATGGGTTGAAATCCAAGTCCCATCTCAATGGGAAAAACAAGGTTATAACTTTGACGGCGTCGCTTGGTATAGAAAACACATCAAAATCCCCGGGTATTTCAAAACGAAAAAAATTTACCTCTACCTTGGGAAAATAGACGATAACGACAGGGTCTATTTCAATGGGGAACTCATTGGGTTGACAAACGGATGGACACAGGAGAGAATTTATTTTATCCCGAACGACTTGATAAAATATGATTCCGACAATGTGATTGCAGTCAGAGTTGAGGACAAGGGTTTCGGTGGTGGAATCTACGATGGTCCTGTTATGATAATTTCAAGAGATGAACTTTGGAAGTTTAAAAACGAAACAAAAAAATTCGCTTCCGAGCAAGAATTCAACTCCGTATTCCTCACGGTTAAAATAATGGATTCGCTTTTGACAACGGGACGCTTGACATCATACCTTGCTTTCCTAAGCCCGAGGTATAGGGAAAATGAAAAGACATACACGCTCTGGAAAAGAGACCTCGGACAGATCAGCGACTTTTTAACACAAAACAGATACTCTATTGACTATGTTGACTTCAAGGTTTATCACTCGCCTGAAAATGATAGTGTTCTTGTGGCTGATTATGTTCGTTTGATAAAAGATACTACCGGAAATTTAAAATTCAGCGATGAACAAGTAAGATATTTCAAATATGAAAATGGTTCGCTCCTTGAAATTGGAAACAGAAGCAGATTTTTCAGAGCGAAATTTTATTCAAACTGGTTAAAGGAAGAAAGGACATTTTTCGTTTATCTGCCACCAAGCTATGATGTTGACATCAGCAAAAGATATCCAACGCTTTACCTTCTCCATGGCTATGGCGGAAGCGACGA
>JAPYWO010000235.1 GCA_028276305.1 Candidatus Thermokryptus sp. | reverse complement strand
GGAAATACGACAACATAAACGCAATCGTTGACAGTTTGATAAGAATTGGGAAAATCGTTGAGATGATTATAATAATGCCCGACGGTGACACTTCATTCTATGCAAATACATACGACAGAAAAAAAATGTATGAACAATACATCACAGATGATTTGATAAATTATGTTGATGCAACATTTAGGACGATTCCGCATCGTGAGACACGCGGGATAGATGGTGTGTCAATGGGCGGATTTGGAGCGATGTCCCTTGGCTTCAAATATTTTGATAAGTTCATCAGCATAGGAAGCATGATGGGTGCATTGGAAGTTCCCTTTGAAAGGGTCAAAGATAAAAAATACATCCACGGCGGTGACTCGCTTTACTGGAAATCAATACAACCGACAACGATAGCAGAGGGATTAGCAAAAGAACATTTTGACAGCTTGAATATATTCTTCTATGTTGGAGATAAAGATTGGCTCAGGGACTCAAATATAAAAATGCACGAGATACTGAAAAGCAAAGGAGTTCCACATATTTTTAAAATTTATCCCGGGGAACATAATCGCGACTTCTGGTTCTCGCACTTTGCAGAAAACCTTGTGTTTCATTCAAATTCATTTTACAAGAGCAAATATGTGAGAATAAAAGAAAAACTTAAAACACAATGAGAAAATTTCTTCTATTGCTTTCTTTGGCTTTTACCTCTTTGCTTGGGCAGGACTTAAAACTACAGATAAACCTTGCTGGTGAATGGCTCTTTAAAACTGGGGACGATTTGAAATGGGCATCGCCAGGAATTGACGATTCCAAATGGACAAAGTTAAAAGTTCCAGCGACTTTTGAAAGCCAGGGATTTGAAAACTATGATGGTTTTGCTTGGTATAGATTACACTTTGATGTCCCTTCTAATTTGATGACACAAGAGCTAATGCTTCTGCTTGGCAAAATTGACGATGCAGACGAAACATATTTAAACGGGGTCAAAATCGGTGAAACGGGTAAATTTCCACCAGAACGAAAAACTGAATGGACAACTTTAAGGGTATATGAAATTCCAAAGGGCTTGTTAAAAGAAAAAAACAATGTCCTTGCAGTTAGGGTCTGCGATTTCGGTTTTGACGGTGGAATTTACAAAGGACCGATCGGGATAATCTTGAAAAAAGATTTTAAACTCGTCGTGAAAGAAAACACCAAGCCACATCGCTCAATAAGCTCACTTGTTTCAAGCAATGGCTTTGGAGCGATAATTTACAGCGCCGAAAAACATCAAATCATCGCATTTCATGAACATATCTACAAAATAACATCAGATAAAAAAGTGACGCAGAATCTAATTTACGGCGCAAATTTCACAGTTGAACTCAACGGTCAAAAATATAACCTCTCTGAAATCCCTGAAGATGAGCTTGGCTACATAAACGGAACTGGTATAATCTCAGCAAGTTATAAAAAACTTGGCGTTCAAGTTTTCTACTTCATGACATATCAAGTCAATGCCCCGGTGATGGTTGCAATTTGCAAGGTGAATAAAAAATACAAACAAAGCAAAATTTATTTCAACGCCAACACACTTTATGGACCGATTTCATCTGAAGATGAAATAAGCGATATCATTGATTTTCAACAAATGAAACTAAAAAGAGCCATACGAACGAAATCCGTCAAGAGAAGCGATGGAAGTGGTGGGGATATTGAAAAACGTGTGTTCATCTCCATACCGATAGATGAACAAAACGAAGAATTCCGCAAGTTGACGGAGAACGAAAACATTTTAAACGATGAGATAAAGTTTTGGGAGAAATTTAAACAAGAACCTCCACTTAAATTGACGCAGAAAGAAAAAGAACTTTTCAATCAATCAATCGCGATTTTGAAAATGGCTCAATGTCGTGAGATTGGAAACTCCTACGGTCAAATTCTCGCTTCTCTTCCCCCGGGCGAATGGACTTATACCTGGGTAAGGGATGGTTTCTATGCGATCAATGCGTTAATTGAACTTGGCTATTTCAATGAAGCTAAATCAGCGCTTGAATTTATGCTAAAGGCAAAAACCGGTTTTTACAAAAAATTCATCCACAAGGATGGCAAAGATTACGGCATAAAGAAAGATTACAAGATAACCGTCTGCAAATACTACGGTGATGGAGTTGAAGAATCAGACCATAACGAAGATGGACCAAACATTGAGCTTGACGGATTCGGGCTTTTCCTTCAAGCTTTTGCTAATTATGTTGAGAAGTCAGGCGATGTTGACTTCGCGGTGACATATTGGGATACATTGACAACGAAAATCGCAGATGTAATCATATCTTCAAGGGACAAACTCGGAGTGATAAGAGCTGAATCAGGACCTTGGGAAAGACATCTACCCGGAAAACATTACGCATACACGACGATAGCTGGGATAAAGGGTTTAAAATCCATCGCAAAACTTGCCGGGATTTTAAAGGACAAAACCGCAGAAAAGTTTTACAATTCCCTCGCAGATTCAATGCTTTCTGCATTCTTGAAATACTTCGTTGATGAAAATCATGTCATAAAGGGAACGCTTGAGGCAAGATCAGAAACCGACCACGAATACTTTGATGCAAGCGTTGTGGAAGCCATAAACTTCGGGCTCATCCCACCAAACGATAAAATTGCAATAAATACAATTGAAGCGATAAAGAAAAATTTGAAAATTAAAAATCGTCTTGGCTTTTTCAGAGTTAACAACGGTGATTGGTACGATAGACAAGAGTGGGTGTTCATTGATCTGAGGGTTGCGGTCGCGATGAACAAAGTTGGATTAAAAAAAGAAGCACAACAAATTTTGAAATGGATAACTGAACAATCAAATTTAAACTTCAATTTAATAGCCGAACTTTACGATGAATTAAATTCCGATTATCAAGGACAATACCCGATGGTTGGTTTCGGAGCGGGAGCATATATCCTTGCGCTTATTGAAATAAAGTAAAAACTTGAAATGCAACCAGATCAAGACACAATAAGACAGATACCTCTTTTCTCGGAATTAACAACGGAAGAACTCCGCAAATTCGTCCAGATATCGCAATTGAAAAGATTTTCAAAAAAGGAAACGATTTTTTCAGAAGGAGACCCTTATCTTGGATTCTACATCATATTAAAAGGCGCAGTTAGGATTTTCAAAATCACACCCGATGGCAGAGATATAACTTTACAAATCGTTGAGCCATTTAATCTCGTCGCCGAAATCCCACTATTTGATGGTAAAACATATGATTCAAGTTGTGAAGCAATTGAAGATTCATTACTTCTTTTTATACCGAAGGAGAAATTTTTAAGCATCTTCGTTAAAAATCCAAAAATTTCACTAAAAATCCTCCAGGGCTTTGCAAAGAGATTGAAACAACTGACACAACAGATTGAAACATTGACATCAAAAGATGTCCCACAGCGACTCGCAACATATCTTGCAGACGAATACGCAAAACAATGCCAAGACGAAAGCAAAAACGAAATAGTTTTAAATATCTCAAGGACGACCCTCGCTTCTTACCTTGGAACTGTGATTGAAACACTGTCAAGGGCTTTAAGAAAGCTCCAAGACGATGGATTAATTGAAGTCAAGGGACGGAAGATAAAAATTTTAAACTTGGAAAAGTTAAGAAAACTTGCGCAACAAAAATAAAAATTTAGGAAGCCATGATAGTAATTTTAGCTTTAATTTTGAC